>JAYTIR010000069.1:0-19881 GCA_043731765.1 Burkholderiales bacterium | reverse complement strand
CACGCAACTGTCATTGCTGCGGACACTGCACCGCCAGGGCACACTGCGCATCGGCGAACTCGCGGCCCGGAACCTGCTCGACCGCACCGCCCTTTCGCGTAATCTCGAGCCGTTGGCCGAGCGCAAGCTGGTAGCCATCGTCCCTGGTCGCGACGCGCGCACGCGCGAAGTCACGCTGACGCGGCAGGGCATCGCCGCCATCGCCGCCGCCGTGCCCCATTGGGACCGGGTGCAAAGAGAAGTTGCCCGGCACGTCGGCCGGGAACGCCTCGACGGCCTGTATGAAATATTGCGGGAAATCGAAACGCTACACCCCGCTCCCGTCAACCACGGGATCTGACCAAACAACGGAGAGGGATCGCGATGTCGAAGTCATCCGCTGCCGATTGGCGCACACCCACCGTCGTCCTGATTTGCGGCGGCCTGATCCTCACGCTGGTGTTGGGCATACGACATTCCTTCGGACTCTTCCTGCAACCGATTTCGCAGGACATGGGATGGGGCCGCGAGACGTTCGCGCTCGCGATCGCGGTGCAGAACCTTGTGTGGGGCGCCACGCAGCCATTCGCAGGGATGATCGCGGACAGGTACGGCAGTGCGCGTGTCGTGCTTGGGGGAATGGCGCTGTATGTCCTCGGGCTGGTCGCGATGGCTTATTCGCATACGCCGGCGATATTCGTATTGACGTCCGGCGTGCTGATCGGGATCGGCCTGTCCGGCGTCACCTTCAGCGTCATCTCCGGCGTGCTGGGACGCCGGTTTCCGCCGGAGAAGCGCAGCATGGCGCTCGGCATTTCCGCGGCGGCGGGCTCGTTCGGGCAGTTCGCCATGCTGCCGCTGGCGCAGTGGCTCCTTTCCAACGTGGGCTGGTTCGGCGCGCTGCTGGCGATGGCTGGCGTCGGGCTGCTGATCGCACCGCTCGCGGCCGCGATGGTCGAACGCCGCGAATCGCATGTGCACGCATTCAGGCAATCGGCAGGGCAGGCGATGGGCGAGGCGCTTGGGCACCGCGGCTACGTACTGTTGACGACGGGTTTTTTCGTCTGCGGCTTCCAGGTCGTGTTCGTCGGCGTGCACCTGCCCGCGTATCTCGCGGACAAGGGACTGCCGGCCACCGTCGCCGTCACCGCACTGGCGCTCATCGGCCTCTTCAATATCGTCGGGACCTACTTCGCCGGCTGGCTGGGTGGCAGGATGACCAAGAAGTACATTCTGTCCGCGATATATTTCGCGCGGGCCGTGGTGATTGCGCTCTTCCTGTGGCTCCCGATCACCGTATTCACTGTCTACGCCTTTGCGGTGGCGCTGGGACTGCTCTGGCTTTCGACCGTGCCTGTCACCAACGGCATCGTCGCGCAGATCTTCGGCGTGCGCTACATGGCGATGCTGTCGGGGTTCACGTTTTTCTCGCACCAGATCGGCAGCTTCCTCGGCGCGTGGCTGGGAGGAAAGTTCTACGACCTGACCGGCAGCTACGACATTGTGTGGTACCTGTCGATCGCGCTTGGCATCGTTGCCGGCCTGCTCAACCTGCCGATCGACGAACGCGAGATCAAGCGGCCGGCATTGCAAACGGCCTAGGCAACGCTCGGCGCGTACGCATTCCCGGCGATCTGGTCGACGGCATCGGTGATGATCGTGTCCACGCCCCACTCCACCAATTCCGCCACGCGGGCAGGATCGTTCGGCGTAAAGCAGCACACCCGGTAGCCGCCACGGTGCGCGGCGTTCACGATCTCGGCATCGAGCGCCTCGTGATTGGCGTCGAGCGCCACGCATTCGAGCGCTCGCAGTCGATCCAGCCAGTCACCGGGCAATTCGTCCAGCAACAGCGCGCGCGGGATGAGCGGTGCCGCGTCGCGCGCGGCCAGGAGCGACGCCGCTTCGAAAGACGACAGCAGCGGAGGGACTTCGGCATCGCGCCACAGCGCTGCCGCTTCGAGCGCCACGGCCGCGCCCGTTTCGCGCTCGCGCCCGAGCATGGGTTTGATCTCGACGTTGCACGCGACGCCATGCGCGCGCGCCCACCGCGCAATGGACGCGAACGTAGGCAGCATCTCGCCCGCGTACTTCGCCGAGTGCCAGCCGCCGGCGTCGAGGCGCGACAATTCGCGCCATGGAAGCACATCGGCGCGGCCGCGCCCGCTGGTGGTGCGCTCGAGCGTCGCGTCGTGCAACAGGAATACAACGTTGTCTGCCGCGAGTTTCACGTCGAACTCGACCATGCCGTAGCCGTGCGCGTGCCCCACCTCCATCGCAGTGAGCGTGTTCTCCGGAGCGAGCGTGCCGGCACCGCGATGGGCACACAGGCGGGGATAGGGCCAGGCAGCGAGCGTCGCCATGGTCATCGCGCCGTTTTCAGAAAATTCGTGCGCCGGTGGCGGAATCGAACAGGAATACACTCGATGGGTCCGCGGTCAGAAACAAGGTCGATCCCGACTCGGAATGCGCACCGTGAGGCAGCCGCGCGATGATCGTGCCGGCGCCATGGCCGATGTGGAGCAACGTGTCCGCGCCCAATTGCTCGACCATTTCCACGGTACCGGACACCATGGCGTCGCGCGAGTCGCAGGGACGCAGGTGCTCGGGACGAATGCCGACGGTCACAGCCCGGCCCGCTTCGGCGCCGCTGATCGCTGCCGTCACGCTGCCACCGGCGAGCATCGAAAACCGCGAACCGCCCTCGGACCTGGCCGGCATGAAATTCATCGCGGGCGAGCCGATGAAGCCGGCGACAAAGAGCGTCGCGGGATTCTGGTAGACCTCCATCGGCGTGCCGATCTGCTCCGCGCGGCCCGCGTTCATCACGACCATGCGCTGCGCGAGCGTCATCGCCTCCACCTGGTCGTGCGTGACGTACAGGCTGGTGGTCCCCAGGCGCCGGTGCAGCTTCTGGATCTCGAAGCGCATCTGCACGCGCAGCTTGGCGTCGAGATTGGACAGCGGCTCGTCGAACAGGAAGACGGCCGGCTCGCGCACGATGGCGCGGCCCATCGCGACGCGTTGCCGCTGCCCGCCGGAAAGCGCGCGCGGCTTGCGCTCGAGCAGCGGGCCGAGTTCGAGGATCTCCGCGGCCTTGTTTACGCGGCTCCTGACGTCATCCTTGGTGAAACCGCGGATCTTGAGTCCGTACGCCATGTTCTCGAACACGCTCATGTGCGGATAGAGCGCGTAGTTCTGGAAGACCATCGCGATGTCGCGGTCCTTGGGCTCCAGCGTATTGACGACCCGGTCGCCGATGACGATCTCGCCTGCGGTAATCGTCTCCAGTCCGGCTACCATCCGCAGCAGCGTGGACTTGCCGCAACCGGACGGCCCGACGATGACGATGAATTCGCCGTCGGCCACCTCCGTGGTGACGCCGTGGATGACCTCGAGCGGGCCGTAGCTCTTGCGAACATCGCGGAATTCGACTTTGGCCATCGTTATTTCTCCGCGTCCACCAGACCCTTGACGAACCATTTCTGCATCAGCAGCACCACCAGCGCCGGCGGGATCATCGCCAGCATCGCGGTGGCCATCACCAGGTTCCAGTCCGTCGCGGCATCGCCGCCGCCGATCATCCGCTTGATGCCGATCACCGTCGTATACATTTCTTCCTGGGTCGTCACGAGCAATGGCCAGAGATACTGGTTCCAGCCATAGATGAACGTGATGACGAACAGCGCGGCGATGTTGGGCCGCGACAGCGGAATGACCACGTCCCACAGGAAGCGCATCGGCCCGGCGCCGTCGATGCGCGCGGCCTCCGCGAGTTCGTCCGGAATGGTCAGGAAGAATTGCCGGAACAGGAACGTCGCCGTGGCCGACACGATAAGCGGGATCGTCAGTCCCGCATAGGAGTCGAGCATCCCCAGATCCGACACCACCTTGTACGTCGGCAGGATGCGCACTTCGACCGGCAGCATCAGGGTGACGAAGATCATCCAGAAGGCGAGCATCCGGAACGGAAACCGGAAATAGACGATGGCGAACGCGGACAGGATAGAGATCGAGATCTTGCCGACGGCGATGACCAGCGCGCTGACCAGGCTGTTGATCATCATCCGGCCCACGCTGGCGCCGGACTCTCCTCCACCGTGCGCGAGCACCGCCTTGTAGTTCTCGACCAGGTGGCTCCCCGGCACCATCGGCATCGGGACCTGCAGCACTTCTTCCGCCGTGCGCGTGGACGCGACGAACGTGACGTAGACCGGCAGCGCGACCATCGCCACGCCGATCACCAGGATCAGGTGCGAGACAAACGTCAGCCAGGGCCGGTTTTCGATCATCGCGGGTCAGGATGCCGTCAGTAATGCACTTTCTTTTCCACGAACCGGAACTGGGCCACCGTGAGCGTGATCAGGATCAGCATCAAGATGACCGACTGCGCGCCGGAGCCGCCGATGTCGAGGCCCTTGAAGCCGTCCTTGTAGAGCTTGTAGACCAGGATTTCCGTGGCCTGTCCGGGTCCGCCCGATGTCGCCGCGTCGATGATCCCGAAGGTATCGATGAACGCATAGACGACGTTGATGACCAGCAGGAAAAAGGTGGTCGGCGACAGCAACGGAAACACGATCGTGAGGAAACGTTTCACCGGACCCGCGCCGTCGATCGCCGCCGCCTCAAGCAGCGATTTCGGAATCGACTGGAGGCCGGCAAGGAAGAAGAGAAAGTTGTAGCTGACCTGCTTCCACACCGCGGCCATGACGACGAGCAACATCGCCTGCTCGCCATTGAGCACGTAATTCCAGTCCACGCCCGCGCGCTTCAGCCAGTATGCCGCGACGCCGATCGACGGATTGAACAGGAACACCCAGAGCACGGCAGCGATCGCCGGAGCGACAGCGTACGGCCAGATCAGCAACGTCTTGTAGATCGTGGCGCCGCGGATCACCCGGTCGGCGAACACCGCGAGCACGAGGGACACCGCCAGGCCCAGCCCGGCCACCAGCCCCGAGAACACCGCGGTCACCTTGAACGACGCGAGGTAATGCTCGTCGTTCCACAATTCGCGGAAGTTGTCGAACCCGACGAACTGCAGGTTGCCGCCGAACGCGTCCTGGATGTAGACGGACTGGTAGACCGCCTGCCCGGCCGGCCAGAAGAAAAAAACCAGCGTGACGGCGATCTGCGGCAGGATCAGCGCGTAGGGCAGCCACCTGGACCGGAACCGTGCGCGCTTTTCCATCGCCGTAGCTTCACTGTGCGCGGGTCAGCGCACATGACGCATGTTCACTCCTTCGCGGTCTTGGCGAACTTCGCGATCTGTTCGTTGCCGCGCGACACCGCGGCGTCCAGCCCTTCCTGCGCCGTCTTCTTGCCACCCCAGACGTTCTCCAGCTCCTCGTCAATGATGTCGCGGATCTGGACGAAGTTGCCGAGACGTATGCCGCGCGACTTGTCGGTGGTCTTCACGATCATCTGCTTGACCGAGACGTCGGTGCCGGGGTTCTTTTCGTAGAAGCCGGACTTCCTGGTGAGCTCATAGGCCTCGAGCGTTATTGGCAGATAGCCGGTGGTCTGGTGCCAGATGGCCTGCCGCTCCGGATCCGACAGGAACTTGAAGAATTTTGCTACCGCCTTGTACTCATCCTTTGACTTGCCGCCCATCACCCACAGCGAGGCGCCGCCGATGATCGTGTTTTGCGGGGCGCCGGCGACATCGGCATAGTAAGGGAGCGGCGCGACGGCGAACTTGAATTTGGCGTTCTGCTTGACCGTGCCGTACCCGGCCGAAGACGTGGTCATCATCGCGCATTCGCCGCTGTAGAACTTCGCCTCCGGTTCGTTCTTGCGTCCGGCATAGGTGAAGTAGCCCTTCTTGGCCCAATCCTGCATGTTGCCGATGTGCCTGACCTGCAACGGTCCGTTGAACACGAGTTTCGGGTCGCTGCCCGCAAAGCCGTTTTCCTTGGTGGCGAACGGGACGTTATGCCATGCCGAGAAGCTTTCGAGCTGTACCCAGGATTGCCAGCCGGTGGTGAAACCGCACGGCAGGATGCCGGCCGTCTTGATCTTGGCCGCCGCGGCCATCACTTCGGGCCACGTCGCCGGCGGCCGGTTGGGGTCGAGCCCGGCCTTCTGGAACGCATCCATGTTGTAGTAGAACACCGTGGTCGAGCTGTTGAACGGGAACGACAGCATCTGGCCCTTGGTATTCGTGTAGTAGCCTGCCACCGCGGGCACATAGGCCTTCGGGTCGAATTTTTCACCGGAATCGGCCATCACTTCATACACGGGCTTGATCGCGCCCTTCGCCGACATCATCGTCGCCGTTCCGACCTCGAACACCTGCAGGATTGCGGGTGCGCTGCCGGCACGATATGCGGCGATGGCCGCCGCCATGGCTTCCGGGTAGCTCCCTTTGTAAACCGCGTTGACCTTGTAGTCGCTCTGGCTCTCGTTGAAGCGCTTGGCGAAATCATTGATGCGGTCGTTGTTGGCAGCGGTCATTCCGTGCCAGAACTGGATTTCGGTGACCGCCTGCGCCGACGCAGCGAAAGCGAAGAGCGCGGTGGCGACCAGCAGCCGCCCAAAACGAGAATGCTGACGCAACATGGAATTCCTCCTGGTCAAGTTTGCAAATGAGCGGGCAGTCTGCCTTAAGTTCAATGACGATTCTATGTCAATTGTGACAACGGTGGCAGTCCGTCGAACATGCGCACGCCGCGGAGACGCAGGTTCAGTCGGCGTGTCCGGGCTGAGGTAAGTGCGCGATCGCAGGCGAGGCGGCGGCGGCAGGTACGATATCGTGCGTATGCCCGGCGAGCAACGTGTAGGCGGTCGGCACGACGAATAGCGTCAGCAGCGTGCCGAAACTCATTCCGCCGACGATGACCCAGCCGATCTGCGTGCGCGACTCCGCTCCCGCACCTGTGGCGAGCGCCAGAGGCAACGCGCCCAGCACCATGGCTCCGGTCGTCATCAGGATCGGGCGCAGGCGAAGCGTGGCGGCGTCGACCACGGCCTGCAACATGGGCTCGCCCTTGTCCCGTAACTGGTTCGAAAATTCCACGATCAGGATGCCGTGCTTGGTGATGAGGCCGACCAGCGTCACCAGGCCCACCTGGCTGTAAATGTTGAGTGTCCCTCCAGTCAGCCAAAGCGTGAACAGCGCTCCGGTCATCGACAGCGGCACCGAGAGCATGATCACGAACGGGTTCACGAAGCTCTCGAACTGCGCCGCCAACACGAGGTAGATGAACAGCAGCGCCAGGACGAACGTGAAATAGATTTCCCCGCCCGAAGACCGGAACTCGCGCGACTGCCCGTCAAGGTCCGTTTGCGCTGTGCTGGGCAACGCCCGCTTAGCGGCCTCGTTCATCGCCTGCAGCGCCTCGCCGACCGCGTAGCCGGGCGCCAGCGAGCCGGTGATCTTTACCGCACGCAGCCGGTTGAAATGATTGAGTGACTGTGGTGCCACGCCTTCGCGCACGTCCACCAGATTGGACAATTGCACCATGCCGCCATCGCGCGCACGCACATACGCGTCGCTGATATCCGCGGGCGACGAACGGTCTAGCGCCGACACCTGCACGATCACGTCGTATTGCTCGCCGTCACGCTTGAACCGCGTTACCTGCCGGCCACCCAGCATGGTTTCGAGCGTGCGCCCCACCGTGTCGACGGCAATGCCGACGTCGGACAGTTTGTCGCGGTTGATCGTCACCCGCACCTCGGGGGTGTTCAGCCGCAAGTCGGTCTGCAGGTTCTGCACGCCCGGATACTTGCGCACTTCCTCGAGGAAACGGTCCACGGTCCGTTGCAGGTCCGCATACGGCACCTGCGACATCACTACGTATTCAACCGGTGTCGACCGGAACGACCCTCCGAGCGAGGGCGGATTGAGCGGAAACGCGATGGCGCCCGGAATCGCGGCAAACTTGGGGCGCAATTCGTCGGCAATCTGTTTTTGCGTTTTCGCCCGTTCCTCCCACGGTTTCAAGCGCAGCACCGCAATGCCGTCGACGACCGTCGGAAAGCCCGAAATCGCCGTGAATGCGGCGGCCTCCGGAATCTGCGCGTAGAACGCCTCGATCGGTTTGATCTGGTCGGCCGTGTATTGCGGTGTCGAGCCCTGCGGCGCGGAAACCAGTCCCAGCACCACGCCGCGGTCTTCGGTGGGCGAGAGTTCGGCCTTGAGCAGCGTGAAGAACAGCGCGCCGATCCCCAGGACGACCAGCCAGACCAATGCGATCAGCCAGCGCGTATGCAGTGTGGCTGTGAGCGCGCGCCGATAGCCGTTGGTCATTGCATTGATCCAGCCCTCGATCGTGTTGTAAATCCAGGAATGCCGTTCCTGGTGCTTCAACAGCAACGAGCACATCATCGGCGTAAGCGTTAGCGCCACGAAGCCCGAGACGAGCACGGCGCCGGCTAACGTCAGCGCAAACTCGATGAACAACCGACCGGTGCGGCCCGTCGCGAACGCAAGGGGCGCGAATACTGAAGCTAACGTGAGCGTCATCGCGACGATGGCGAAGCCGATTTCCCGTGCACCGGCGATGGCCGCCTCCTTGCGCGGCATGCCGGCCTCGATGTGCCGGAATATGTTCTCGAGCATGACGATGGCGTCGTCGACGACGAGACCGATCGCCAGCACAATGGCAAGCAACGTCAGCGTGTTGATCGTGAATCCGAAAAAGTACATGAGACTGAACGCGCCGATCAGGGAAACGGGAATGGTGACAATGGGAATGAGCGTCGCGCGCAAGCTGCGCAGGAAAAAGTAGATGACCAGCACCACCAGCACGATGGCCGCGAGAATGGTTTCGAACACCGACTTGATGGAACGGTCGATGAATACCGAAGTATCGTAGGCAACCACGAGCTGCATGCCCGGCGGCAGGCCCGGGTTGATCCTGTCCACCTCCGCGCGCACCGCCTTCGACAGCTCCAGCGGGTTCGCGACCTGCTGCTTGATCACCCCGATGTTGAGCGACGACTTGCCGTTGAAGCGCGAGATGACGCGCTCGTCGACAGGACCGATGGCGGCGGAGCCGACATCGCGGATACGCACCGGATAGCCACCGACGTTGGCGACGATGATGTTGTTGAACTGCTCCGGCGAGCGAACGTCGGTCTCGGCGACGACGGTGAATTCGCGCGAGGTCGATTCGATGCGCCCCGCCGGGATTTCCGCGTTCTGCCGCCTGATGGCGTCCTCGACGTCCTGGACGGTGAGCTTGTAGGCGGCGAGCCGCGTACGGTCGAGATTGATGCGCATCGACACCTGCCGTTCGCCGAAGATCCGCACGTCCGCCGCACCCGGGAGTACGGACAGCCGCGGCTGCACATAGCGCTTCACGTGGTCGGAGGCCTCGAGCGTGGTGAGCGACCCCGCTTGCACCGCGATGTAGATGACCGGATTCGAGTCGGCCTCGACCTTGGCGATGATGGGTTCGTCAACGGTGTCGGGCAGCTTGCCGCGCGCGCGCGCAACCTTGTCACGGACGTCGGCCGCGGCCGAATCCGGTTCGCGCTTCAACGAGAACCGGACGTTGATGCGCGATGATTCCGAGCGGCTCTGCGACGTCATGACTTCGACGCCCTCGATGCCGGCCAATGAATCCTCGAGCGGCTTGGTCACCTGCGACTCGACGACTTCGGCGGACGCGCCGCGGTAGGTCACCGAAACGCTGACGACGGGTTCGTCGATGCGCGGATATTCACGCACCGACAGCCGCGTATACGAAATCAGGCCGACGAGCAGGATGATCAGCGACAGGACCGTCGCGAACACCGGGCGCTTGATGCAGATCTCGGGCAGTTGCATGGCGGGCCGCCTGGGAAACTCAGGACTTCGGAGCCGGCGGCTGCAACGCGTCGGCCTTGGCGGGCGCAGCATCGGCCGGCGTGATGACTGTAGTGCCGCCGCTTCCCGGCGTGTTGACCGCGGTGCCGCCGCTTCCCGGTGGCATCGGCGGGGCCACCGCCGTGGACGCACCCATGGCCGGTTGAGCGCCGGCGATCGTCACCGGCGCGCCGTCGCGCAGTTTCAGTTGGCCCGCCGTCACGACGATGTCGTCCTTGGTCACACCGTTCAGTATCTCCACCTTGGAGTCGCGGCGCTGCCCGACATCGACCTTGGTGCGCAGGGCCTTGCCGTCGACGATGCGATACACGAACTGCTGGTCGCCCTGTGGCACGAGCGCCTGCTCGGGCAGTATCAACGCATCCTGCACCTCGCGCGTGATGAGCCGCACGCGCGTGAACATCCCCGGACGCAGTGACGTGTCGGGATTGCGCACCATCGCCCGGATCACCACGGCACGGCCCGCCGCGTCGATCAGCGGATTCACCGCGAACACCTTGCCCTCGAACGTCCTGCCTGGCAGTGCATCGAGCTGAATCTGCAGTTGCTGGCCGACCTGTACCTGGCGCATGTAGACCTCCGGCACGCGGAAGTCGACTTTCAGCGGATCGATCGACTCGAGATTGACGAGGTCCGCACCCTCCTTGACGTAATCACCGACCGACACCGACCGCAGTCCGATGATTCCGGAGAACGGGGCGCGAATATCCATCTTCGCGAGCTTGGCCTCGGTCAGCTGCAGCGACGCCTCGGCAACCTTGAGATTGTTCTCCGCTTCGTCCCGCGCCTGGCCGGAAATGAAATTGCTCTTCGCCAGATCGACGGCGCGATCAAATTTAGTCCTGGCCAAGACCAGATTCGCGCGCGCCTGCGCAGATTCGGCCTGCGGAACGGCGGAATCGAGACGGACGAGCATCGCGCCTTTGACGACGCGTTGGCCTTCCTGAAAGGCGATGGCGTTGATGCGCCCGGCGACTTCGGGCCGCAGCGTCACCGATTCATCGGAGCGCAGGCTGCCCACCGCCGTGATCGTTTGCGGCAGAGACGCCATTGCCACCTTGACGGCCTCGACGGTCACCTCCCCGCTGCCGGGCGCGGTTGTGCCGCCCTTGGCTGCGCCTTGGGAAGGCGCGCCTCCGGGCGCTACGGCCGACGGGCCCGGCGGTCCAACACGCTGCGTGCCGAACCAGTAACCGCCGCCCACCGCGACCATGATGATAATCAGCGCCGCGATGGCGCCTGCGACTGCTTTGTTCATTCGAGTGACAGCCGTTGCGGCAAAAAGGGTAATTATGCGCGGTACTTCAGCAAGCGCCAAACAGCCGGCCTGGAAGCCAATTCCAGCAGGGTGGCTGCTAATATCAAATAGAGCATCCCAATCTCCCAGGAGTTCCCGCAACGGAGGCACCATGAATCGCTGGTTGAATCGCCTGGCCCTCGGGGTCTTGTTTGCCGCTTTCGCGGTCGGCGCGTCGGCGCAAACGTACCCGACCAAGCCCATTCGCATCGTCGTCCCCTTCCCGGCCGGCGGCACGACCGATGTCCTTGCCCGCGCCGCGGCGCAGAAACTGACGGAAGCCCTCGGTCAGGCGGCGGTGGTCGACAACCGTCCCGGTGCCGGCGGCAACATCGGCGCGGAGCTGGTGGCCAAGTCGCCGCCGGACGGCTACACGCTTCTCATGGGAACCGTGGGCACGCACGCGATCAATCCGAGCCTCTACCCGAAGATGCCCTACGACCACGTGCGCGACTTTGTACCTATCATCCTCGTCGCCGGTGTTCCCAACGTTCTGGTCATCAATCCGTCGCTGCCGGTGAATTCGGTGCAGGAACTCATCGCGTACACCAAGGCGAACCCCGGCAAGCTCAACTTCGCATCGTCGGGCAACGGAACGTCGATCCATCTTTCCGCCGAACTCTTCAAGACCATGGCGGGCGTGCAGATGGCGCACATCCCCTACAAAGGCAGCGCGCCCGCCCTGCAGGACCTGGTGGGTGGCCAGGTACAGCTCATGTTCGACAACCTGCCCTCGGCGCTCGCGCTCATCAAGGCCGGCCGCTTGAAAGCGCTTGCGGTAACCAGCAAGGAACGCGCGGCGGTGCTGCCCGACGTGCCTACGATTGCCGAGTCCGGCCTGCCGGGCTTTGAAGCCTCATCGTGGTTCGGACTGCTGGCACCCGCCGGCACGCCGCAACCGGTCATCGCCAAGCTGAACGCGGAAATCGCGAAATGGCTGGCGACGCCGGAGGCGAAGGAAAAACTGCTGGCGCAAGGAGCAATCGTTGCCGGCGGAACACCCGAGGACTTCGCGCGGCACATCGCAGCGGAAACGGGGAAGTGGCAGAAAGTCGTGAAGGAATCCGGCGCGAAAATAGACTAGAAAACCGCGCTGTCAATTACAATTCCCGATCTGTCCACTCTCGAATGCGGGATCAAATCGTGCCCATAGAACGCCGCCACACCGGCAAGCGCATGTCGGACATCGTCGTCTTCGTGCCGGCGGGGGAGCGCGTGGCCTGGCTCGCCGGCCAGGTTGCGGAGGATCCCACCGCCGATGTCACCGCGCAGACGCGGTCGGTACTTTCGCGGATCGACGCGCTGTTGGCGGAGATCGGCAGCGACAAGGCGCAGATCCTGTCGGCGACAATCTACCTTCCCGACATCAAGGATTTTCCGTTGATGAACGCCGTTTGGGATGCGTGGGTGCCGCAGGGACACACGCCGGCGCGCGCGACGGTGGAAGCCAAACTCGCCAGTCCCGCGTACAAGATCGAAATCCAGGTCGTCGCCGCGGCGCCTGCCGCATAGACAACCGACTGAAGACGTCCACATCCATCATGAGCAATCTGTCCGCCGACAAACAAGCGCTCGTCGCCGCCACCTCACGGCGCGAGGTCGCCGCCTCCCCTTCCAGTGCCGCGACGCTGCCGGTGACGCGCGCGATGTTCGATGCGTGGATGGTGCCGTGTTACGCGCCTTCGCCATTCGTACCGGTGCGCGGCGAAGGATCGCGCGTCTGGGACCAGAACGGGCGCATGTACATCGACTTCGCGAGCGGCGTCGCCGTCACCGCACTGGGCCACTGCCATCCGGCGATGATCCGCGCGATCACGGACCAGGCCTGCACGTTATGGCATGTCTCGAACTGGCTGACCAACGAGCCCGCGCTGCGGCTCGCCAAGCGCCTCATCGACAACACCTTTGCCGAGCGCGTATTTTTCGCCAACTCGGGCGCGGAGGCCAACGAGGCCGCGCTCAAGCTCGCGCGCCGTTACGCGCACGACCGCGCGGGCGAGAAGAAGATGCGCGTAATCTCTACGCTCAACAGTTTCCACGGTCGCACGTTCTTCACCGTCACCGCCGGCGGACAGGCGAAATACGCGAGCGGTTTCGGACCCAGCCCGGCCGGATTCACGCACATTGCGTACAACGACGTCACGGCGCTCGAGCGCGAGTTCGCGGAACACGGCGCGGAAACCTGCGCGCTCATCCTCGAGCCAATGCAGGGTGAAGGCGGCATGCGCCCCGGCACGCCGGCGTTCCTGCAGGCGGCGCGGCGGCTGTGCACGGAACATGGTGCGCTGCTGATCCTGGACGAGATCCAGAGCGGCATGGGTCGCACGGGAACGCTTTTCTCCTACATGCAGAAGGGCATCGTCCCCGACATCCTGACCAGCGCCAAGGGTCTGGGCGGCGGCTTTCCGATCGGCGCGATGCTCACGACGACGGACATCGCCAGCGTGTTCACGGTCGGCGTGCACGGCACGACGTATGGCGGCAACCCGCTTGCCTGCGCCGTCGCGGGCGCCGTTTTCGACGTCATCAACACGACCGAGGTGCTGGACGGCGTCAGGGCGCGGCATGCGCTGTTCATGGAAGGCCTGAAGGCGATCAATGCACGCCGCCGCGTGTTCGCCGACCTGCGCGGCGAAGGCGTGTGGATAGGCGGCGAGCTCGATGCGCAATGGCAAGGCAAAGCGATGGACGTGGTGAAGGCCGCGGGGGAGGCGGGCCTCATGCTCCTCGTCGCAGGGCCGGACGTCATCCGCATCGCGCCGTCGCTCGTCATCTCGCTCGACGAAATTCTCGAAGGTCTGGCGCGGCTCGAAGTCGCACTCAATCGCGCCTTGACCTAGCGCATCAGCCCTCAATGTTCTACATCCGGCCGATCGCGCGCGACGACGTCGGCAGCGTTCTCGCGCTGTCCGAGCGCACCGGCACCGGACTGACCACGCTTCCGGCCAATCGTGAACGCCTTGCGTCGCGAATCGACCGGTCGCTGGCATCGTTTGCCGGCACCGCCAAAAGCGCCGACGCATGCTACATGTTCGTGCTGGTCGACGGCCGCAGCGGCAATGCCGGCCGTGAGCCCCACCGGATCGTGGGCATCAGCGCGATCGAAGCGGCGGTGGGGCTGACCGAACCCTGGTACAACTACCATGTCGGCACGCTCGTCCATGCGTCGCGCACGCTGAACGTGTATACCGTTGCGCCCACGCTGTTCCTCGCCAACGACCACACCGGGCACACGGAGTTGTGCTCGCTCTTTCTCGACCAGGGCTTTCGCCAGGGCAAGAATGGCGTGCTCCTCGCCAAGAGCCGCCTGTTGTTCATCGCGGAATTTGCGCGGCTCTTTTCGCCGAAGATCATTGCCGAACTTCGCGGGCGCCTGACACCCGACGGCAAGAGTCCGTTCTGGGAGGGATTGGGCCGTCATTTTTTCGCGATGGAGTACTCGACTGCGGATTACCTGACCGGCATGGGACAGAAATCGTTCATCGCCGAGTTGATGCCGAAGCACCCGGTTTACGTGAACCTGTTGCCGGCCGACGCTCGCGATGCGATCGGCGCCGTGCATTCGGACACTGCTCCGGCACGCACCATGCTCGAACAGGAAGGCTTTCGCTATGAAGGTTATGTGGACATTTTCGACGCGGGCCCCACCGTCGAATGCTTCCGCGACGACATTCACGCCGTGCGCCAATCGCAGGTGCTTCCGGTGACGCTGGAGGAGAAGGATCCGGTGCCCGACAGCCTGACCGACGAGGTCCTGTGGCTGGTTGCCAACCGCGACATGCAAAATTTCCGTGCGCTGGTGGTCGCAGCGCCCGCCCGTACCGATCGTTTTCCGTTGAAGCCCTACGCCGCGACCACGCTGGGCGTGGCCGAAGGCGACACCGTGCGCGCGGTCCCGCTGGCGCCCGCGGACCGCTAAGTGCCCATGACGGAATTCAACTTCGACGGCATCCCGGGCCCGACGCACAATTACTCCGGCCTGGCGACCGGCAATGTCGCGTCCGAACACAACGCGGGACTCATCGCGAATCCGCGCGAGGCCGCATTGCAGGGACTCGCCAAGATGCGCGCATTGGCGGCGCGCGGCTTTCCGCAGGCCGTCCTTCCGCCGCACGAACGTCCCTACCTGCCCGCACTTCGCGCGCTGGGTTTTTCCGGCACCGACGAAGGCGTTTTGCAACGCGCCGCACGAGACGCCCCCGCGCTGCTGGCCGCCTGCTCGTCGGCGGCCGCGATGTGGGTCGCGAACGCGGCGACTGTCAGCCCGTCCGCGGACACCGCCGACGGCCGCGTGCATTTCACCCCGGCGAATCTCGTGTCCCATTTCCATCGGTCGCTCGAAGCCCCGACTACCACCGCGATCCTGCGCGCAATTTTTGCGGACGCAGCACATTTCGCTGTACACGATCCATTGCCCGCGGCGCCGCAAATGGGCGACGAAGGCGCGGCCAACCACACGCGTTTCGCCGTCGCTTCGAACGCGCCGGGCGTCGAGTTCTTTGTCTACGGCAAGCACGGCTTTGGCGGCGGCATCGCGCCACTGCGGTTTCCCGCGCGGCAGACATTTGAGTCATTCGCCGCCATCGCGCGACGCCACGGACTCGCACCGGGACGCACAGTGTTCGCCCAGCAAAATCCGGTGGCGATCGACTCCGGCGTGTTCCATAACGACGTCATCAGCGTCGGCCAAGGCACCGTGTTGTTCTGCCACGAACGCGCCTTCGTCGATCAGCACGCGGTGCTGGCGGAACTTGCGGCGCGGATCGGCCCGGCATTCGCCCCGATCGTCGTTCACGAGCGGGACGTGAGCCTCGCCGATGCGGTCGCCACCTATCTTTTCAATAGCCAGTTACTCACGCGACCCGACGGCCGCATGCTTTTCGTTGCGCCGGCCGAGTGCCGCGAAAACGCGCGCGTCGGTGCGTTTCTGGACGCGCTGACTGCAAGTGGAGGTCCGATTGCCGAAGTGCTGACCTTCGACTTGAAGCAGAGCATGAAAAACGGCGGCGGGCCGGCATGCTTGCGCCTGCGTGTGGCGCTGACCGCGGCCGAACGCGCGGCAATTTCCTCGAACGTCTTTTTCGACGATCGCCTCGCAGTCGCGATCGAACACTGGATCCGTGAGCATTACCGTGATCGGTTGGCACCCGCCGACCTGGCGGACCCACTTCTCCTCGATGAATCGCGGCGCGCGCTTGACGAGCTGTCGCAACTCCTGCAATTGGGCAGTGTGTATCCGTTCCAGCGCGGCGCGGACTGAACCCGCCACCCAAACCGGTCGTGTCTCAAAAGGATCGATGTGGCATCTTTCTCATTGCCCGCAAGCCAGAACTGTGCAAGGAAGTCGACCGCTAGCCCCATTCGTAGAGAAATCGTCTATCCCGCGAAGATTTGTTTAGTTAGTACTAATCGGCCAAAAACCGCCGATTCCTGGGCAAACTGGCCGAGCGATGTTTCTCCACTACCAGCATTGACTGATTTTTCTACGTCATTTAGGTTGTCAAGGTGCAATACGCGTCGTCCATTTGCCCAGGCGCAAGCGAGAATTGCGCATTCTTGAAGGCGGTGAACGCCGGCAGTGCCGCGTTCGCACAGCGGATCTTCGCATGCGCGTCGCGCGACTCGGGCGGCCGTGACATACCGCGGGTTCGCGGCGCGCGCTCGCTTGCGCGCGCCAGCGAAAATCTCAGGCAGCCGACGCGACGATCATGCTCGGCACCACTGGGGGCGACCACATCGTGTTCACCGCGATGTTCAAGCCGTGGCCACGGACGTGATGCCACCATCCTCCCGGGACGAAAAGCGCGTCGCCACGATTGAGCTCGACGACGACCTGGATGGCATCGGCGAAGGCGGGAAACTTCTCGAGGTCCGGGTGCTCGATGTCGACCTGGCTGTAGTAGTACGCGGGAAATCCGCGCGGATACACCTTGTCCGTGTCGTCGGGTGACACGAGCGTCCAGGTCTTGCGTCCCTCCATCATGAAGACCAGGTTGTCATAGACGTCATAGTGAAGTGGCGTGACCTGATTGCCCGGCCCGATCCAGAGTGCCGTCTTGTCGCAGTACACCCAGTCGAGACAGGCCGGCCGCGGCAGATCGGCGAGCAGCTCGGGAAACGTCCTGGCGAGATCGAGTTGGGCAAGGTACCGCGAAACGCCCGTTGGCTTCGTGACTATCCGGTCGAGAAACTTCTCGACGCTCGTCCACTCGTATTGCACGCCATCACCCGCTGGATCGCCGAAAATATTGTCACCGCGGGGAACCTCGACGGGAATCCTCCGGTCGCCCACGCGCTGCCGCAGGTAGTCGACGCTCCACGGCGCACCGGCGTCCAACGAATTGCAGAGGCCGTCGATGATCACCGGTTGGCATGGGCAAACGTATCGTTTGAAGAACTCGCTCGCCTCGAGTGGCGGTGTGCGGGCGATGGTCCTCACTTCAGAACGAAGCGGCCAGGGTCGTCCGGATTCATGATGATCCGGGCCTTTTCGGCTACCAGCTCCATGCGGATCTGCCGTTCGACGTCTGCGTCGAGGACCGCCTGACGGAACGCTTCGACGCCGTATATCGCATGCCTGCCTTCACCGATCTCCATCGGGCCGAGCACCTCGCCAGGCAGGGCCTTGAAGATCGGCGCGGCGGCACGCTCGGGCAACTCCTCTCGGAAGAACCAGCCCCACTCCATGCGTCGTCCCACGCAGCGCTCGAGAACGCGATGACCATGAACGGCATCGCGCGCGTCGTGCAGTTGCGTCGCCAGCACCCGACCCGACGCCGGATCGTCGAGGACGAATACGCGAAGCAGTACCGAATCGAACCGGATCCGGCTCTTCTGGAACTCGCCTTCCACGTCGCGGCGGTCCAGTCGATCGCAAAGCGCGTCCTCCAAGATGCGCGCCTCGACCTCGGCCTCCACGTCTTCCAGGGCGAGTCCTGTTTGCGCCAGCCAATTCAGCGTGGCGTCGACACTGCCAAGACCGAGATCCACGCGAAATATGTCGACGCCTTCCTGCAGAGCCTCGACTTCGACGACCACGCCATCGTGCCGTGCCGCGCTGCGGAGTGCGTCATGGAGCTCGAGTTGCGTCTTGGCTTCTTCCCACGCCCCTGTCAGCTTGAGGTAGCGCGCAATCCGATCGTCGCGCTTGATCAGGCTCCGCGTTTCGCCCGGTTGGTCGCGCAGGCTTCGTCCCCGGGATTGGAAAGCGACCTTCATGCAGTGTGCAACGCGCTCGCGATCGCCGGATGCGCGACCTCGATTGAGGGGGTCGAACCTGTCGCAACGGAAACGAAATAGCCCTGGGACCAGAGATGCTCCGCGGTCGCGAACCATTCCTGCGCGGTGATCGGCATGCCCGTGCGTTGTGCGTGGCGGCCTACCTCTTCGACCGTCCTTGGCGCCTTGCCCACGTACTTCAGCAGTGGAGCGAGTCTCGCCGAAAGTGTCACTGCGCGGGTTGCCACAATATTGGCAAGAACCAGCTCGTCCTCCGCGCCGTTCGCAAGGATGCGGCCGACGACATGCGGAGAAAGCGCCAGCGTCGTGTCCGGCGTGAACGTCCCCGGATGGAATATGGGTAGCAGCGACGCTTGCTCCCTGTCGACAGTAAAAACGTGATCCCGCTCGGCGCTGCGCATCAATGCGGCGACGGCTGGAACATCGAGGATGCACGGTGCCTGGTCCAGAATTTCCGGCGGCGATTGCTCGACGGCCTCGAGGTACCGCAGCCGCTCGTCGGCCGTCAGGATGCAACCGTAAAGCAACGATGACGGCGTCTTGCAACGGGCGAGTACCCAGCCGCCCTCGATCGTCTCGATCTCGAGCTCGCGTGTCGAGAACTTCTCGAACAGCGAGTACGAGAAAGGCGTGACCGCGCTCATGCCGCCGTCGAAGTAGGGGATGAGCGCGGACTCTCCGAGCCGGTCGATGCCCTGGTTGCTGCCCTGCACAGAACAAAGCATCGGCTCGGTGATCGCACGATACTCCGGCGCGATATCGAGATAGCGATCGGACCATGGAACGGGCTCGAGTCCGAATGCGCCAAGCGCCTTGTAGATGGCCTGTGCCGGCGAGACGGTGAACGGCTCGTTGGTGAAGCTTAAGAGCGCCGGAAATTCCCGCTTCAACGCGCGAAGCTGCTTGATGGTGTAGAGAAATCGTTCGCGCGTGTCGCCGGGAAAGCCGGGAATCAGCCCCGACTGGACGACGATGCCGTTCTCGAGAAACAGCCGCAGCGCGTCCAGGTTGTCGGCCTCGGTGCGGCGTTTGTTCATCAGAGTGAGCGTGGTGTCGGACATCGACTCGATGCCGACGTTCACCCAGCGAAGTCCCGCGCGCTTGAGCAGGGCCAGCGTGTCGGCGTCCGTCTGCGCGCGCATGAACCCGCCCCATTGGAACTTGAGGTTGCGCTCCAGAACGCCTTCGGCAAAGTCGCGTAGGCGCTTGACGCTGCCGTTCAACAGCGAGTCGGTGAATAGCACCTCGGAAAAGCCGTACCGGCGCTGCATGTCGGCGAGCTGCTCGACCGCTTGCTGCGGCTCGAGGATACGAATGCGCCGCCAGAACACCCATTCGCTGCAGAACGTGCAGCGGTCGGTGCATCCGCGCGAAAGCTGATAGAGCACGGTGGTGCTGTCCGGCGACAGTGAGTACGCCGGCAAATCCATCGCGTCGTAGTTCGGCGCGGGCAGCTCCCTGATCTTCAGCAGGTCTGGCGGTTCCTCGGTCGACCCCGAAGGATTGTGGGCTGTCAAGGCGCCCGGGACCGGACCGATCGCGCCGCCGC
>JAYTIR010000068.1:0-2667 GCA_043731765.1 Burkholderiales bacterium | reverse complement strand
GTTGCTCGTCAATGTGGCCTTGATTTGCTGGTAGTCCACCCCGACGCCAAGAGAAAAATTGGGGGCGACCCGCCACGAAAGCGCCGGATTGACGTTCATCGTCTTGATGTCGGACTTGATCGCCTGATAGCGACCTAGCCAGCCACTGTCCCATTCGGTCACGAGGCCGAAGGGCGCGCCGATACCGAGGCCGAATGCAAATTGCTGGTTGATTGGCACCACCAGGTACATGTTCGGCACGTAGTTGGTGCTGCCTGCATTGCCGCCGGTGCCACCGAGCGGCTGATTGAGCGCGTGCAGCGAGCCGCTGTCGTTGAATTTGATCGACGGCGTGATGATGTTGAGGCCCGCGACGATCTGCATGGTGCTGATCCTCGACATGCCCGCAGGGTTGGCCCAGACCGTGGCCGCGTCCTCGGCCGCGGCGGCGCCTCCGGCGTACGCGTTGCCCAGTCCGCTGACGCTTTGTTCCTGCAGCGCGAACGCCGCGCCGAATGCCTGGCCGGCGCCCAGCGCGAGCGCCAAACCCGCCACTGCGGCCGCCACGCGGGTGCGTCGGAATTGGTTCGATTGCATGGGATCTCCTCTGTCAATACCGGGAACTGCCTGGGATTAGGCTATGTTGCCTAAAGGTTCTCTTATCCGGCCGCGGGGCGCTTTCACCTCCGAAGCGGGCGATTACTTAAACTATACACCCGCCGGGCCGCGGCCCTCGCATGGGGTGGTCCCCTTTTCCAGCGGCCCGCCGAGGGGGTGTCTCATTCTGGCGGAACTTCGCGCGGACGACGATCCGCGCCAACTGCAACATAGGTGAGGCTCGCCTCGGTGACTTTGACCGTGACGAGATCGCCCGGATTGCGCTGCGCAAAAACCTCGACGGACACGCTGACGGAGGTTCTTCCCACTTTCGTGATATCGGCGAAAAACGTCACGAGATCGCCGACCAGGACCGGTTGCTTGAAAGTGAACGAATTGACCGCCACGGTCGCAACGCGTCCGCGCGCGCGTCGGGCGGCAATGACCCCGCCGGCAATGTCCACCTGAGCCATGATCCAGCCGCCGAAAATGTCGCCGTGCTGGTTGACGTCGGCCGGCATCGGCACGACGCGCAGGACGGGTTCCTTGGCGGGGAGGCCGGTATGTTGGTTAGCCATTGAAAATCAAGATCCTGACCAGATTCATTTCCGCTTCAGGAAACCTGCGCCGCCTGTTTTTTCGCTTCGTCGCGCAACTCCCGCCGCAGGATCTTGCCCACATTGGACTTCGGCAGCTCCGTACGGAATTCGACGTCGCGCGGACACTTGTAGCCGGTCAAATGGCTGCGGCAATGCGCGAGCACATCGTCCTGCGAAAGACTATCGTCCTTTTTCACGATGAAGAGCTTGACCGCCTCGCCGGACTTCTGATCGGGAATGCCCACGGCTGCGCATTCGAGCACGCCGGGATGCATCGCGACGACACCTTCGATTTCATTCGGATACACGTTGAAGCCGGACACCAGGATCATGTCCTTCTTGCGATCCACGATCTTCACGTAGCCGCGATCGTCCATCACGCCGACATCGCCGGTGGCGAACCAGCCGTCCTTGTCGATCACCTTGTCGGTCTCGTCCTGCCGCTGCCAGTAGCCCGCCATCACCTGCGGTCCGCGGATGCATATTTCGCCGGGAAGCCCCAACGCGACGGTTTGGCCCGCGTCGTCGCGCAGCGTGATCTCGGTCGAAGGAATCGGCAGGCCGATGGAACCGTTGTACGCCGGCAGGTCGAGCGGATTCATCGTCGCGGCCGGCGACGTTTCGGTCAGACCATAGGCCTCGATCAGCGGCACGCCCGTCAACTGTTTCCACTTCTCCGCCACCGCTTCCTGCACGGCCATGCCGCCGCCCAGCGTCAGGTGGAGGGTCGAGAAGTCGAGCTTGCCGAAATCCGCGTTGTTCACGAGCGCGTTGAACAGCGTGTTGACCCCGGTAATTGCCGTGAACCGGTATCTGGACATTTCCTTCACCAAGCCGGGAATGTCGCGCGGGTTGGGAATGAGCACGTTCTCGCCCCCCAGCGTCATGAACACAAGGCAGTTCGCGGTGAGCGAAAAGATGTGATAGAGCGGCAGCGGCGTGATGATGACTTCGCGCGTGTCGGCCAGGAACGGTTGCACCCACGCCCGCGCCTGAAGGAGATTGGCGATGATATTGCGGTGAAGCAGCATCGCGCCCTTGGCCACGCCGGTCGTGCCGCCGGTGTACTGAAGGAACGCGATGTCGTCGTGGCCGATCGGCACGTGTTCGAGCGTGCGCTTGCGGCCATCATCGAGCGCGTCCGAGAGACGGATCGCGCCGGGAATCGAAAACGCCGGAACCATTTTCTTCACGCGCCGCAGCACGAAATCGACAATCAGCCCCTTGAAGCCCAACAGCTCGCCGACCGAAGTAATCACCGGCTGGCGTATCCTGGTCTTGCCGCGAATCTGCGCAAATACGCTCGCAAAATTTTCAAGACAGACGAGTACTTCAGCGCCTGAATCGGCAAGCTGGTGCTCGAGCTCGCGCGGCGTGTAGAGCGGATTGACGTTGACCACCGTGCAACCGGCGCGCAACGTGCCGAACAGGCACACCGGGTATTGCAGAATATTGGGCATCATCAGCGCGACGCGCGCGCCCTTCTTGCAGC
>JAYTIR010000067.1:0-5077 GCA_043731765.1 Burkholderiales bacterium | reverse complement strand
ACGATCACCGTTCCCAACGTCGGCGGCCTGCGCACCGAACGCATCGTGCGTCTGAGCTCGACGGGCGTCGAAGCGCTCGATCAGTTTCCGATGGAGTTGCACTGGTAGAGAAGGCAACGGACGCGGTGGCCGCATGCACCGCTCCGCATGATTCCAATAAACCAAGTTTGTTGCGCATTCGGAGGAGTAAAACATGGTTACATCGCAAGCGCCGGGCTCACTGGACCGAACCAGAATCAGGCGGGTCCTCGTTTCATCGGTCATCGGCACGGCCATTGAGTGGTACGACTTCTTTCTGTACGCGACGGCATCGGCGCTGGTTTTCGCCAAGCTCTTCTTTCCCTCGTTCGACCCTGTGGTCGGCACCATCGCTGCTTTCGGCAGCTTCGCGGTCGGCTACGTCGCCCGCCCGTTCGGCGCGGTATTTTTCGGCCACTTCGGTGACCGTATCGGGCGCAAGGCCACGCTGGTCGCGACGCTGATGATCATGGGCATCGCGACGACCGTCATCGGCCTGTTGCCGACTTACGATTCGATCGGCATCTGGGCCCCGATCATGCTCGTGGCGATGCGTTTTTGTCAGGGGCTCGGCGTTGGCGGCGAATGGGGCGGCGCCGTGCTGATGGTGGTCGAGTCCGCGCCACCGGAAAAGCGTGGCTTGTACGGTGCGTTTCCGCAGTTGGGCGTGCCGCTCGGTCTCCTGTTGTCGACGGGCGTATTCAAGTTGGTGGCGGGCCTGCCGAACGAGGATTTCCTGACGTGGGGCTGGCGCATCCCGTTCCTGTTGAGCGTGGTACTCATCGGGATTGGACTCTTCATCAGGCTGCGGGTGCAGGAATCACCGGTGTTCGAGGAAGTCAAAGCGCACCAAGAGGTTGTGAAGGCGCCCTTGATCGAGCTCCTGAAGCGGTATCCCAAGGAGATCGTGCTGGCGCTCGGAACGCGTTTCGCGACCGACATCACATTCAACGTCATCAACGTCTTTGTCCTCGCCTACGCGACACAACAGCTGGGACTGCCACGCGGTTTGATGCTGAACGCGATCATCGTCGGATCCATCTTCGCGCTGCTGACGTTACCGTTGTTCGGCAAACTGTCCGACCGCATCGGACGCCGTGCGGTGTACATGATGGGCGCCGTGTTCGTGGCCATCTACGGTTTTGCGTTCTTTCCGTTGCTCGAAACGCGCGACTCCACGCTGATCGTCGTGGCGTATATCATCGGTATCGCATTGAGCCAGGCGTCGGTGTACGGCGTGCAATCGACGTGGTTCGCCGAGCTCTTCGGCACCAAGGTACGTTACACCGGGGCGTCGTTGCCGTATCAGATCGCCGGCATCATCACCTCCGGTCCCACGCCGCTGATCGCAACGTATTTCTTTGCGACCTACCATCAGACGCTGCCGATTGCGGCATACATCGCGGCCACGGCGCTGCTAAGCCTCGTGTGCGCCTACTTTTTGCCCGAAACTTTCCGGCGCGATCTGTCGGACGACGCAGTCTCAACTCGACCTCCGGATATCCGTGCAACAACGCCGGCTTGAAGAGCACAGACCGATGGCCATCGAGCAAGAGCCAACTCCGGCCGTACCGCCAGACCTGACGGCTATGGAGTGACCTTGCCTCGCGGGCCAACACTGAGTACAAGTGAAATGCACTCCGCGGCACCCACAGGTTTTTTATCCAACCCATCGAAGGCGAGCGATGCGGATTGGTTGCCCTTACTGCTCGCGATTACAGGAGAAAGGCATGATGCTGCAATAGTGTAGAGACATCATTCGTCGTCAAGGTTTTTGGCTAGCCCTCGCTGGGGCGTCGTTGGCGCTGCTTGCTGGATGCGGTGGCGGTGGCGGGGATGGTGGCCGTGCGAGCGTCACCAAGGTAGCGGTGCTCTCGTCCGCCCCCGAGCGCGTGACCGGCGGCGACGCACTGATCGAAGTGACCCTTCCAGGGCCTGCGTTGACGTTGTCATTTTCTGCTTCGCTCAACGGCAGCAATGTGACGAGCGCCTTCAAGACGAATCCCGCCACCGGGACGAGGGTCGGCCTCGTTGCAGGCCTGCGTACGGGCGACAACACGTTCACTGCGATAGTCGATGGTAGTCCAACATCCGTCACTCTGAAGAATTACCCGGCGAATGGTCCAGTATTTTCAGGGCCATGGGAAACACCTTTCTTTTGCCAGACCGAACAGTTCAATCTGCCCGATGGCACCAAGCTCGGTACGCCACTTGATCCGAACTGCTCAGCCGCAACCAAGGTCGTGTATGTCTATAAGTCGACCACGGCGACGACGCCCAACGCATTCAAGCCACTGCCCAGTCTCACCTCGTTGCCCGCAGACGTGGCGCAAACGACCACCTCGACTGGAGCAACCGTGCCGTTTGTGGTTCGCGTGGAGAATGGCACCGTCAATCGCGCCATTTACCAGATTGCCATGTTGCACGACCCGTCCAAGATCGCGCCTGATCCGCTGAATCCCTCGGCCGGCTGGAACAAACGTCTCATTTACACCTTCGGCGGCGGGTGCATCAGGGGCTGGTATGTGCAAGGGACGAGCACCGGCGGCGTCATCGACGATTTCATGTTAGGCAAGGGGTATGCTATCGCGTCCTCAACGCTGAACGTGTTTGGCAACAATTGTCAGGACGTCACTGCGGCCGAAAGCATGATGCTGGTGAAGGAGAAGTTCATAGAGAACTATGGCGTGCCGAAACACACGCAAGGCTTCGGGTGTTCGGGCGGCTCCTATCAGCAGCATCAGATCGTCGACAACTATCCCGGCCTGCTGGACGGCATCATCCCCGGCTGCAGTTTCCCGGAGGTTGGGTTCGCGACGATCAACATGATTTCAGACTCGCGCCTCCTCAGCACCTACTACAAGACGGTGCCGTCGACGGCCATGAGCGACGAGCAGAAACGCGCGGCAGCAGGTGTGGGCAATCTCGACACCTTGGCTAACGTGGCAATCGGCGCCGGACGCATCACCCCGACCGAATTCTGCCCGGCAGCATTGCCTGTCGACCAGCGCTACAACGCGACGACCAATCCGAAAGGCGTACGTTGCGATGTCTACGACCACACCGTCAACGTCTACGGTCGCGATCCGGTTACCGGCTTCGCGCGGCGCCCGCTCGACAATGTCGGCATTCAGTACGGGCTGGCCGCATTGAATTCTGCTGCGATCACGCCGACTCAATTCCTGGATCTGAACGAAAAGATCGGCGGCTATGATAACGACGGCAACATCGTCGCGAAGCGCAGCAGCGGCGACACGGCGGCGATGCGTGCCGCCTACCAGACGGGGCGCCTTACCAACGGCGGCGGCGGATTGAAAGAGGTGCCGATCATCGATTATCGCGCCTATAACGACCTCGTGAATGGCGGAGACATCCATATCAGGTATCACACGTTCTCGATGCGCGAGCGGCTGCTGAAGGCCAATGGCACCAACGCAAATCAGGTGAGCGTCACCGAGGACAATCGGTATGGTCTTTACAGCACCGACAGTCCCTTGTTGCGGCGGGCGATTACGTGGATGGATCAGTGGCTCACCAATCTCGCGGCGGACACGTCAATCGACAGCAAGGCCACCAAGATCGTGCGTGCCAAACCCAGTGATTTGAGCGACATGTGTCTGAAGCCGGGCAGCGACACCGACAAGATCGTCGAGACCGTATCCGCTACCGCCGGACAGTGCAACACGTTATATCCGGTTTGGCCATCGCCACGCATGGTTGCCGGCGGACCGCTGGCAAGCGACATCATCAAGTGTCAGCTGAAACCGATTGATAGCGCCGATTACAAGGTGACACTCAGCGCAGCAGAAAGGGCGCGCCTGGCCGGGATTTTCGCGAGCGGGGTCTGCGACTGGACGAAACCGGGCGTTGAGCAGCAGGCGTTGAGTGGCACTTGGCTGTCATTCTAGGCGGAGTGAAAACGACGTTATCAAAAACAATCGGTCCGGGCGCATTGCGTCTATGGAGTCGGCATCAGCTATTCTGAGCGGCTCTACAAAAAAACGAGGATGCGCCATGCTGGACAATGAATGACCCCGCGGCTTGCCGCGGGGTCATTCATTTCGCGCCGCAGATAATTCGACTTCCGACTACTCTGACAGCCGTTTGGCGCCAGGACCGCACAACGCGCCATTGCAAGAAAAGTTGAACTACCCAATGCGAAGCAGTACCCCTATATGGGGACCTTCGTCCACTGTCCATTGTTGCCGCTCGACGCCACACAAGCCTCGGTGAACGCCATTGTATGCACGCCGTCTTCGATGCGCGGATATGGCGACGTCGAGCGCGGCTTGCCGAGATTGCGCGCGATGATGTCTTCGGCCGCTTCGCGGTAGAGATTCGCGAACGCCTCGCGCAGCCCCTCGGGATGTCCGCGCGGCGTGCGGCCGAGAGCGATGAGTTCCGGCGGCAGGAATGTGTCGCCGCGGGTGATGACCCTGACCGGTTCGCCCTGCATCACCAGCCGTATGTATCCCGCTTCGCGATGATTCCAGTCGAGCATGCCCTTGTCGCCGTAAACGCGCAGCCGGATGTCGTTTTCGCCGCCGGCAGCGGCTTGCGTCACAGTAAAGGTGCCTCGTGCGCCGCTTGCGAATCGCATGTTCGCTGACGTGTAGTCGATGACCGCGCGACCGGGGACCAGTGCAGCGATATCGGCGCTGACCTCAGCAACTTTCTCGCCGGCGGCGAAGCATGCCAGATGCTGGGCATGACAACCGATCGCACTCATCACCAGAGCGAGGCCGCTGCGCTGCGGGTCGAGCAACCACTTGAGACGGTTGTTTTGCGGTCCATCCTCGATCCTGGTTGCGAGTCCGCTCTGGATGTACTCGACCTGCACCAGCCGCAATTTGCCTATCGTGCCGTCGTGCACGACTGCGCGGGCATAGCGCGTCATGGGGTACGCTGCATACGCGTGCGTAATGCAGAACACGCGGTTGGCCGCCTGCACGCGCCGCGCTGTCGAGGCCGGGCCGTGTGTCCATCGTGCAACGCCCGGCGCATGGTGGCGACGGCCGCGCATCTGAGCGATCACGTGTTGCCGCCGTTGCCGCTGCGG
>JAYTIR010000066.1:0-5252 GCA_043731765.1 Burkholderiales bacterium | reverse complement strand
TATGTCGGCTTCGCACGCTAGGTAGTGTTCGCGATAGCGTGCGCCTAGTTCCGGATAGCGGTCCGGCGGCAACTCCGGCGCAACGGACTTCATCGCGTCTGACAATCCGAGTCCGATCACATAACGTGCAGCCGTTTCGTCCGGAACCGGCTGCCCGAGGTCGCGACATGCCTGCTGGAGCGCCTCGGTGATCAGCGTCGTCGAATCCACCAGCGTCCCGTCCCAATCGAACACGATCAGATCGAACCGGCGCGAAGCGGCATCACGCATCGCGCGACTCTGCTGTTGTGGCATCGAGGCGCGCGACGAACCGCGTGAGGTCGTCGGGCAGGGGCGACTCGAACGCCATCGCTTCGCCCGTCAGCGGATGCACGAAGCCTAACGAAAATGAATGCAGGAACATCCGCTTCAAGCCATGCTTGGCCAGCACCTTGTTCCACGCGAAGTCGCCGTACTTGTCGTCGCCCGCCAGTGGAAAGCCGAGATGTGTCAGGTGCACGCGGATCTGGTGCGTGCGGCCGGTCTTCAATTCCGCTTCGAGCAGCGCCAGCGGCGGATCGCGGTCGAACCACGTGCGGCGCCGATGGAAAATGGTCTCCGCGTCCTGGCCGTCCTCCTCCACACGCACGCGGCGCTCTCCGTCCTGTGTCGCAAACTTGTGCAGCGACAATGTGACTCGGCGCTTTGCGTCGCGCCAGCGGCCGCGCACCAGCACCAGATAACGCTTGTCGAAGGCGCCCTCGCGCAGTTGTTCGTGCAACCCGACGAGTGCCAGGCGCTTCTTGGCGATGAGCAGGATGCCCGAGGTTTCGCGGTCGAGCCGATGAACCAGTTCCAGGAATTTCGCCTCGGGCCGGGCCGCGCGCAACTGTTCGATCAACCCTTGCGCGATCCCGCTGCCGCCGTGGACGGCCAACCCGGACGGCTTGTCCAACGCGATGAGCGCGTCATCCTCGAACAATATCGGCAGGGCCGGCCCTTCGCGGATGAAGCCACCTGAGGTTGCTGGGCGCGATGGAGCGGCGGTGCGGACCGGAGGAATCCGCACCACGTCGCCCAGCACCAATCGGGCGTCCGGACCGACCCGCCCCTTGTTGACCCGGACCTCGCCGCTGCGCAGGATCCGGTAGACGTGGCTCTTCGGGACGCCCTTCAGGACCTTGCTCAGGAAATTGTCCACGCGCTGTCCAGCCGCGTCCTCGCCAACCGTGAGCCAGCTGACAGCATCCTTGCTTAACTCATTCATTCGCTTATAATTGTGGCCGTACCGCGCGTTTTGGCGTCCCGAGTCCCCGCGGCCCCCTGATGGGCCTGCCGCCACGGATATCCCGATGCAACGTGTGGGCCCGCCCCAACAAAACGGTGGCGGGAACAAGCCGGCTAAGTCGCTCACCGGTCGGGGTGTTTCCCCGGAGAAGTAGCGATGGTAAAGGAAGAGCGCATTCTCCGCACCCGGCAGTGGCCGGTTCGAAGCGGCGTTATTTGCGCGGCGCCTTGAGCGAGAATTTCCTGTTTCCGACTGCCCCTCCCCGATCGCGTAAGCGAAACCGGACCGGGCGACCGAAAGCACCGCTTGTTTGCGAACAGAAGACGCAATAAGACACGAGAGACGTCATGCCCTGAGATCCACGGGGCCCTCAAGATGCCGACCATCACCAATCCATCGCGCACCGCTCTCGCCCAGCCGGCAGTTAACGCTGCCTGCATCACGGTCTTCGCCCGCAGCCGCCGTTAGCTGAACGCTACGCGCCGCGCGAATCTCGCGGCGCCGTTGCTTTGTTCCACCTGCTTGCCTGCGGCGCCTGGCGCCTAGGAAAGCTCATGAAACGCATGCTGTTCAATGCCACCCAGGCGGAGGAACTCCGGGTGGCGATCGTCGACGGTCAGAAGTTGGTCGACCTCGATATCGAATCCGCCGCCAAGGAACAACGCAAAAGCAACATCTACAAGGCGGTCGTCACTCGCGTCGAGCCGTCGCTCGAGGCGTGTTTCGTCGATTACGGAACCGAGCGGCACGGATTCCTGCCCTTCAAGGAAATCTCCCGCCATTATTTCCGCGAGCGCGATGCCGATCCGGGCAAGGCGCGCATCCAGGACCAGATCAAGGAAGGCCAGGAGCTGATCGTCCAGGTCGACAAGGACGAACGCGGCAGCAAGGGCGCGGCGCTCACCACCTATATCTCCCTGGCGGGACGCTATCTCGTCCTGATGCCGAACAACCCGCGCGGCGGCGGCGTGTCGCGTCGAGTCGAGGGCGAAGAGCGCAACGAATTGCGCGACGCCATCAACGGCCTGGACGTGCCCCAAGGGATGAGCGTCATCGCGCGCACCGCGGGCATCGGTCGCAACACCGAAGAGCTGCAATGGGACATGAATTACCTGATGCAGCTTTGGCACGCCGTCGAGGATGCCGCCAAGATGCAGTCCGGCGCGTACCTCATCTACCAGGAATCCAGCCTCGTCATCCGCGCGATCCGCGATTATTTTCATCCGGACATCGGTGAGTTGCTGATCGACACCGAAGCGATCTTCGAGCAGGCGCAGCAGTTCATGGGCCACGTGATGCCGGCCAACGTGAACCGCGTCAAGCTCTACAAGGACGACGTTCCGCTCTTCTCCCGCTTCCAGATCGAGCACCAGATCGAGACGGCGTACGCACGGCAGGTGCCGCTGCCGGCAGGCGGGGCCATCGTGATCGACCACACCGAGGCGCTCGTTGCCGTCGACGTCAATTCGGCGCGCGCGACCAAGGGTGGCGACATCGAGACCACCGCGTTCAACACGAACCTCGAAGCCGCCGACGAAATCGCTCGCCAGTTGCGCCTGCGTGACTTGGGCGGTCTCATCGTGATCGATTTCATCGACATGGAGAGCACCAAGAACCAGCGTGAAGTCGAGAACCGCCTGCGTGATGCGCTGAAGTACGACCGCGCTCGCGTGCAACTGGGCAAGATCTCGCGCTTCGGCCTCATGGAACTGTCGCGTCAGCGGCTGCGTCCTGCGCTGGCTGAATCGGCGCACATCGCCTGCCCACGCTGCCACGGCATCGGCCACATTCGCGGCGCGGAATCGACAGCGCTGCACATCCTCCGCATCATCCAGGAGGAGGCGATGAAGGAAAACACGGCGCAGGTCGTTGCGCAAATGCCGGTGGACGTCGCCACGTTCCTGTTGAACGAAAAACGCACTGACGTGCTGACGATCGAGACGCGCTTCAAGGTCAACGTCCTGCTCGTTCCCAATCGCCATCTCGAAACGCCCAACTACAGCATCGAGCGGTTGCGCCACGAGGACCTGAACCAGAGCGAGCCGTTGCCGTTGTCCTTCGACATGGTGAAGCAGCCCGAGCACGTCGATCTCGCCCGCCAGAAAAAGGAAGAGGCCACCGCCGCGCCGCGTCAGGAAGCCATGGTCAAGGGCATCACGCCGACGCAACCCGCACCGATTCCGGTCGAACGACCCGCGACACGTGGCACGGCCGCACCGGCAACAAACGGCGAAGGCACGTGGTTCTCGCGCATGATGAGCTGGTTCAGCACGAAGCCTGAAGCACCCGCCGTTGCACCTGCACCTGCCCGACGTGACAACCGAGGCGACAACCGCGGCAGCGAAAAATCGCGGGACGGCCAGCGCGACGCGCGCGGCGGCGACAATCGCGACCGCAAACGCGCGGATGGTCGCAATGAGGGACGCCGCGGTGGCGAGCAACGCCGGGACGAGCCACGTGACGGCAATCGAGGCGACTCGCGCAACCGTCGCGATGGCCGTGGTGAGCGAAATGAGCAGCGAGGCGAGCAGCGCACCGACAAGCGCAGCGATAACCGAACCGAGGGCGCGCGGCAAGCGCCGCAACAGCGCGATGGCAAGCCGCAGGGCGAAGCCCGCCGCGACGGAAATCGTCCGCCACGCGAGCCACGTGAATCGGACAAGGCGCCGCGCGAATCCGGCAAACCGCCGCGCGAGACTCGTGATGAATCCGCACTGGTCGCGGACCCCGTGAACACGACGGGTGCCGCTCCGGCAACGCAGCCGCAGGATGGGCCAGGCGCCGAGGTGCGTGACGGTAATCGTCGTCGTCGCGGCCGCCGTGGCCGCGGTGGCGATCATCCGGATCACGCAGCCGCACCCGGCGACAACCCGGCTGAATCGAGCGACGGCGCGCCGAGCGTTGTCGACGCCCTGTCGATGGTGGCCGCGGGCGACGCCATGACGTCCGAGGGCGCAGCGCCGCCGATGCAGGACACGCGCGCGCCGCGTGAGCCGCGTCCGCCCCGGGAGCCCCGCCAACCGCGCGAAGCCCGCGAACAGCGTGAACCACGCCCACCTCGCGAACAGTCGGATGCGTCGGTGCCGCAACCCGCTCCCGCAGTTCCGGAGATGAGCGACGTCACGACAGCACAACTTTTCGACGATGTGCCTCCGGTATCGACGCCGATCGCCGTCAAGCCATTGGAGGCCTTGAGGGTGCCACCGCCGCAACCGCTGCCGGCGATCGCATTGACGCTACCTCCGGATTCCGGGTTGGAGCTGGTGGAAACGCGTTTCAGCGCACCTGCGCTGGCTGACGAAACACCGGAGCCGCCACGCCCGAAGCGGGTACGGCCGCCGCGCTTTGAAGTCGCGAGCGAGCCGCTCGAAATCATCGAGACCACCAAGGGATCGCCGCCGCATTCGAACTGACCGCGACGCGCAGGACCGCAACAGCAAGGGGTGGGCGTTCGCGTCCGCCCCTTTTTTTTCCTGCGTGCGGCGCCAGCGAAATTCGCCAGCGCGGTTACCTACTGACGTTCGCCCGCGATTCTTTGCACGAGTGCCGCGCTTGCCTGCTCGATCAGATCCAGCGCACGCTCGAATCCCTCCGGTCCGCCATCATAGGGATCAGGCACGTCGCGCTGCCCAAAATTCGGCACAAGGTCAAGAAAGAGTGCCAGTTCACCGCGGTAGTTTTTCGGGCGCAATTCTCCGAGCAAATCGAGGTTCATGCGATCCATCGCGTAGATGCGATCAAAGCGCGCGAAATCCGCGACCTCGACCTGCCGCGCGCGCAAAGTAGCGATGTCGTATCCGCGCTTTTGAGCGGCAACCGTGGCGCGCCAGTCGGGAGGGCCGCCGGCGTAGTAGTCATGCGTTCCTGCCGAATCGACGCGAACGCGGCCGATCAATCCCGCGCGCGTCGCCAGCGCGCGAAAAACGCCTTCGGCGGTCGGCGACCGGCAGATGTTGCCCATGCAGACGAACAGGATGCCGGTCTT
>JAYTIR010000065.1:0-3293 GCA_043731765.1 Burkholderiales bacterium | reverse complement strand
ACGGCGGTTCCCGGTTCGGCATTCACGGGCCGCAAGCCGGTTCAATCCAATCTCGTCGCGATTTCCGGCAGCGCCATGGCGAGCGCCCCGATGCTGCCTGCGCCGCTGATTCGACCGGAGATCCGTCACATTCCCGGGGTGAAGCCGGGCAACGGAATACCGCCGCCGGCATCGACGTTTTATGCAACGACACCCCGGTTGCCCAGATCGAGCGCGCCGGGCGGTGCAATTCCAGCACAGGGCGTCACCGTGGCTGTGCCGCAGGTCTCCCGCTCGGCAGCGAGCGTTTCCGCGCCGAGCTCCCCGAACCCGGTTACCAAGCCCGTGCAGGTGGCCCCCGTACCGACTGTGAATACTTACACTCAGCCAGTCCAGCGACCGGCGCCCGTTCTGGTCAGCCCGCCTGCCGGTTCTGTCCCGGTTGCCGTCCCGCCGCCCCGGCCCGCTTCAGCGCGAGAACGCTCGGTTGTCCCTGGCACGCTGGCGCCCGGTCCGCCGGTCGCGCATCCGGTTCCTGTTGCGCCTGCTGCCCACGCGTTGCCCGGGGCGCCACCCGCGGTGGTGCCGAACGCGCACCCTGGCGAGAAACCCAAAACGGAAAAGCCGGCAGCTCCCGTCGTGCGGGTTCCCGGCGACGCACCCGCTACGCAGAAACAGTGACGCCGGGCAATCCCGGCATCGTTTTCAGGACCGGCCGAACGTCAACTGAAACTTAGTTTGCGACGAGCGCGAGTCGCTTGCCACCATCCACGAGCTTCACCCGTTCGCCCGCGACGACCGCCGGCATGTTGCTGTAATTGAAGGTGCGCAACGTGCCGTTGTCCATTCGAATCGAGACGGCCCAGGACGTCTTGGTCTTGGTGTTCTTTTCCACCTGGTTTCCGGCCACGGCGCCCAATCCCGCACCCGCAATCGTGGCGACCGTATTGCCGCGGCCGCTGCCGATCTGATGGCCTATCACCCCGCCCAGCACGCCACCTGCAACCATGCCAACGCCCGAGGTCTGTCCCTGCTGCTGGAAGGAGTTGACCGACTGCACGACGCCGCAGTTCTGGCAGGGAGCCTGCGCCAATGCGGCGCAAGCGAAAACGACTGACGCCGCGGACAAAAACAGGAATCTGTCAAAAAATGTTTTCATGGATCTGCTCCTGCGTGAATGACTTGAAATTCAGGACGGGAACCAGTGCGTCAGCGACCCTCATCTGCCATCCGCGCGAACTTGCGCGTAGGACCCCGGTGCGGACTCGATGACCTTGAGCTTGCCCTTGCCGGGCACGCGCGCCGGAACTTCGCGGCCGAGGTTCGGTTCAACCCATTGCCGCCAATCCGTCCACCACGAGCCCTCATGCTGTTTCGCGCCCTTGAACCACGCGTCCGGTTCCGCGGGCAATTTCTCGTTCGTCCAGTAGCCGTATTTTTTTGCTGATGGCGGATTGATCATGCCGGCGATGTGGCCCGAACCGGAAAGCACGAACCGCGCTTCGCCCTTCAGGATCTGCTGTCCCGCATAAGTGGTCTTCCACGGCGCGATGTGGTCCTCGATCGCGGACACGAAGTACGCGGGCACGGTCACTTTCGACAAGTCGATTTTTACTCCGGCCAGCGTCACGCCGCCGGGTTCGCGCAGCAGGTTCTTCATGTACAGGTTGCGCAGGTAGAAGCTGTGCATCGCCGCGGGCATGCGCGTCGAATCGCAATTCCAGTGCAGGAGGTCGAACGGGAACGGATCGCGGCCCAGCAGGTAGTTGTTGATGACGAAGGACCAGATGAGATCGTTGGCGCGCAACATGTTGAACGTGCCCGCCATCTCGCTTCCTTCCAGATAGCCGCGTTCGTTCATCTTCTTTTCGAGCGAGCTCACCTGCGCTTCGTCGATGAACACTTCGAGCTCGCCGGCCGCGGTGAAGTCGATCAGCGACGTCATGAAAGTGGCCGTGGCGATCCGTTTCTGTTTTTTCGCGGCGAGCCATGCCAGCGCGGCCGCGAGCAGTGTTCCGCCCAGGCAGTAGCCGATTGCATTGACATCCTTTTCGCCGGTGGCCTTTTCGATGGCATCGAGTGCCGCCAGCACGCCTTCGGTCAGATAATCCTCGAAGTTCTTGTGCGCGAGCTTCTGGTCCGGATTGACCCACGAGATGATGAACACCGTGAGGCCTTCATGGGCGGCCCAGCGCAGGAAGGAATTCTTCTCGCGCAGGTCGAGAATGTAGTACTTGTTGATCCACGGCGGGACCACGAGTAGCGGTCGCTTCCACTGCTTCTTCGTCGCCGGTTCGTACTGGATCAATTGCATCAGGTCGTTCTGGAAGACGACCTTGCCGGGCGTGGTCGCGATGTTGACTCCAAGTTCAAAGGCCTTGGTGTCGGTCATCGAGATCTTGAGCTTGCCGTTGCCCCGTTCGATGTCGTCGAGCAGGTTATTCAGTCCCTTGACGAGATTCTGGCCGCCGGAAGAAATCGTCTCGCGATACACCTCGGGATTGGTCAGCGCGAAATTCGACGGCGCGAGCGCGTCGATGTACTGGCGCGTGAAGAAATTGACTTTCCTTTTCGTATGCTCGTCCAGGCCCTCGACGTTCGCCACTTCGTCGTGCAGCCAGCGCGACGTGATGAGGTAGCTCTGCTTGATGTAATCGAAGAGGAAATGCTCGTGCCAGTCCTCGTGCCTGAAACGCTTGTCGCCTTGCGCGGGAATGGCGACGGGGTCTGTGGCGCCCCCCATCATCTTCATCATCGAACCCTGCCACAGGTTCATGTAATCCCACCACAGGTTCATCTGCGATTCGGCCAGACGGGCGGGGTTCGCGAGCATCTGCGCGGCGACCTCCATGAACGCCTTGCCCAGCCCGAGCTCATCGGTGGGCACGGCGCGGCCTTTGCCGGCATTGCGCGATGCGAATTCGCCGATCATCTTGGCGCTTTTTTCCGCGGCGGAGGCCAGCGATTCGGCCAGGGCGACGGGATCGTAGGGAGGTTTCGACTCGGTGACAAAGGTAGACATCGCGATTCTCGTGGTTGGTCGGTCGAAAACTTCAGTGGGTAAAGCGGATGGCGCCGTCGGCCGCAACGGTACGCCTGATGCGGTCGCGATGCCACAGGTGGTTGAGGTGAGCGATCGCCTCGCCCATTGCAAAGAATCGCTGTTGCAGGTCGAGTTCACGGCGAAACAGGATCGGCAGCATGTCGGAGGCGCTGACAGGAGCGGCGGCCGTGGCGATCGCGACCTCGAGCTCGGCGAGACGGTCGGAGTGATGCGTCTGCAACTGCGCGACACGGAGCGCGATGCCGCGAAA
>JAYTIR010000064.1:0-2773 GCA_043731765.1 Burkholderiales bacterium | reverse complement strand
GGCATGATCGGGTGCGCCGTGCCGTACAGGCGCTGGCGACGCGTCTGCGGTTTGGCATGCAGGAATCGTTCGAGTTCGAGCAATGCGCGGCGGTAGCTTTCGCGCTTGAACTCGATCACCCCTTCGAGCGGGATCCAGTAGTCATGCCAGCGCCACGCATCGAACTCCGGCTTTTCCGTCGCGCGCAACGACACGTCATTGTCGCGACCAACCAGACGCAGCAGGTACCAGATCTGCTTCTGGCCCTTGTAACTGCCCCGCCATTCACGCTTGATCCAGTGTTGCGGGACGTCGTAACGCAGCCAGTCGCGCGTTCGGCCAAGAACCCTTACGTGTTGAGGCTGGAGCCCGACTTCCTCGTGCAACTCCCGATACATCGCCTGTTCGGGCGTCTCACCGGGATTGATACCGCCCTGCGGAAATTGCCACGAGTGTTCGCGGATCCGTTTGCCCCAAAACACCTGGTTCCTGCCGTTGACGACGACGATGGCGACGTTCGGGCGATAGCCGTCACGATCCAGCATCGGTGTCACCCTGATGCAAATAAAGTTGGTTCGATTGTTGCACAGTTGCGCGCCGGCTGCAAAGGCTCGACGTCGCGAGCCGGAATTGACGCAGGTCAAGGCGTTCCCGCCACGGGCGACTAGGATGGCAACAGGAATATCAACCCGGCGGCGCCTGTCCGCACCGAACCACCATGCAAGCGATCCGCATCATCCGCGAGGAACACCAGTCGTTGGCCGCCGTGCTGCACGGCCTCCTGTACCTCGTGCGCGAAATTCGCGGCTACCGCGCCGAGCCGGACTTCGCGTTGCTGGGCGCGATGATCTATTACATCGACACGTTTCCGGAACGTTTTCACCATCCGAAGGAGGATGCGTGGCTGTTCCGGCTGTTGCACCTACGCCATCCGCCGGCCGACGCGCTGCTCGAGCGGCTGCAATCGGAGCATCGCGCCGGCGCTACCAAGTTGCGGCAGCTTGAGCAGGCATTGCTCCGCTACAGCCAAGGCGGGCGCGGCGAGTTTGCGGTATTCGCGGCGTCGGTCGAGGCCTACGTCGACTTTGAGCGCAACCATATGCGCAGCGAGGAAACCGAGGTCATTCCTCTGGCGCAAAAGTACCTGACGCCGGACGATTGGGCGGAGATCGACGCGGCCTTTCTCGACCACGCGGATCCGCTGCTCGGCGAGGCTGTGCGCGACGATTTCCGCAATCTGTTCCGGCGCATCGTCAATCTCGCCCCGCCACCCATCGGCGTCGGTCCTGCACATGCCTGACCTGAGCTATTCAGCCCTGCCCTCCCCTTCGCCTTCCGCGTCCCCCATCGCATTCGACGAGGGCCTGGTGCGCAAGTACGACGGCTTCGGTCCACGCTACACGTCGTACCCCACCGCGGACCGGTTCCACGAACAATTCACGGCGGCGCATTACGTCGATGCGCTGGCGTCCCGCGCCACCGGCGCGCCGCTGTCGCTGTACGTGCACGTGCCGTTCTGCAACACGATCTGCTACTACTGCGCGTGCAACAAGGTCGTCACCAAAAATCACGGTCGGGCGGCCAAGTACGTCGAGTATCTCGCGCGTGAGATCGAGATCGTGGCCGGCCTCGTGGAGGGTGTTCCCCCGGTGATCCAGCTCCATTGGGGCGGCGGCACCCCGACGTTTCTTTCGCGCCTGGAAATGGCTGCACTGATGGGTGCGTTGCGCGCGCAATTCGCATTCGCCCATGACGCCGAAATCTCGATCGAAGTCGACCCGCGCAAGGTCGATGAGGACACCATCGGCGTCCTTGGCGAGATCGGCTTCAACCGGATCTCGGTCGGCATCCAGGATTTCGATCCCGCGGTCCAGGCCGCAGTCAACCGCATCCAGAGCGAAGCGGAAACGCGCACGGTGATCGACGCCGCGCGGGAGAGCGGATTTACGTCGATCAACGCGGACCTGATCTACGGTCTGCCGCGGCAGACGGTGGCGGGCTTTGCGGCGACCCTCGACAAGGTCATCGCCGCGGCGCCGGACCGCATCGCCTTGTACAGCTATGCGCACGTTCCCCACCTGTTCAAGTCGCAGCGGCGAATAGAGATTGCCGAACTGCCGGCGCCCGAGGTCAAGCTCGCAATCCTGGCCCTCGCCATCGAAAAACTCGGCGCGGCCGGCTACGGATACATCGGGATGGACCATTTCGCCAAGCCCGGCGACGAACTGGCGGTGGCGCAGCGGGAACGAAAACTGCACCGGAACTTCCAGGGCTATTCGACGCGACCGGATTGCGATCTTCTGGCGTTCGGTATTTCGGCAATCGGCAAGGTCGGCCCGGCGTACATGCAGAACGTCAAGACGCTCGACGAATATTACGACCGGCTCGACGCGGGCGTGCTGCCGGTGATGCGTGGAGCGCGGCTGACCCGCGACGACATCATCCGCCGCGACGTTATCCAGAAACTGATGTGCGATTTCGAACTCGACTTCGAGGAACTGGGGCGCACGCATGAGATCCCGTTCGCCCGCATGTTTGCGCCCGAACTCGCGGCACTTGTTCCGCTTGCCGCGGACGGGCTCGTGGAGCTGTCCGCCGACAGGCTCCGGGTCACGCCCCGCGGCCGCCTGCTGGTGCGCGCCGTGGCGATGACGTTCGACCGCTACCTGCGCGAGGCGAAACAGCGCGCGCAGTACTCCCGAGTGATCTGAAAGGACGCTTTACTGCATCGACCACCCGTGGCTCACGATGAGCGACTGGCCGGTGAGCGCGTTGGATGGAAACGCCGCGAAAA
>JAYTIR010000063.1:0-5633 GCA_043731765.1 Burkholderiales bacterium | reverse complement strand
TGCGCGAGGCGTGAGAACGCGCTCGACGGCAAACGCGAAACGCGCGCCTTGGGGCGAGACTGACGGCAGGTCGTCGACGACGCCGACGATCTCGATGTCCTCGCCTTCCCATGCTCGCGGCAGTTCTTCCGCGAGCCGGACTTCGGCGCGCCAGGCCGCATAACCGAAGCCGGAAAGCACTGCCGCCACGATGGCAAACAGCAGCATCGCCGCCGGCCGCAGCCTCGCATGCACGATTGCCACAGTGGCCAGCGCGCATGCGCCTGCACCGGCGATCCACGCGGGATGACCGGGCAATGTGGCGCACGTCTGCAGCCACGCGACGCCGCAGGCGAACGCTACGAGGACGAGACCGACAGGGGAGCGCATGCGATGCCCGCGCGCAAGGAACGCGACCGGGCAGCGACGAGTCTGGGTGTTCCGGATGAACGCCGCGATGCGACGTTTGGATGAGGCGCGCCCTGCCTCCGATGCGACGCCGTGTTACTTTTTCGGCCAGATGACCAGTTGCGTGCAGCGGAAGAGAGCGATGGCCTTGCCGTCCGCCTTGTTGGTCACGACGGCATCCCAGAGTTGCGTGGTCTTGCCCAGGTGCGCCGGCCGCGCGACGCAGGCGATCGTGCCATCGAGCGCGGTACCGAGGAAATTTGCCTTGAGTTCGATCGTGGTGAATCGCTCCGCGCCCGGAGGCAAGTGCGCAAAGCAACCATAGCCACATGCCGTGTCGGCCAGCGCGATCACCGTGGCCGAATGAAGATAGCCATTGGGCGCGAGGAGATCCGGGCGGACGTCGAGTTCGGCAGTCACGCTGCCTTCTTCGAGTGCGGTGACGCGGTAGCCGACGAGGCCCGGCAGGCGGCCCTTGCTGCGGGCATTCAGGACTTCGAGCGTCTGGTCCGGGCGAAGGGGCATGTTCGGATTCCGTGCGACCGATTCAGGATGTCAGCGCGGCACGAAGGTCGGCGGCGAATGCGTCAACGGTCGCTGGCGTGGTGTCCCACGAGCACATGAAACGCACACCCGTCGCGCCGATGAAACTGTAGAATGGCCATCCCTTCGCCCGAACGGTGTCGATGGCAGGTTGAGGCAGGTCGACGAATACGCCATTGGCCTCGACCGGCGCCAGCAGGCGCGCACCGGGAAGATTCACGATAACGGCGGCGAGTTTTTGCGCCATCGCATTGGCATGCGCCGCGTGCCGCAGCCAGGCACCGTCGTTCAGCACACCCAGCCAAGGTGCGGCGAGAAAGCGCATCTTGGACGCAAGCTGCCCGCCCTGCATGCGCCGCCGCGCGAATTGGCCCGCCAGCGCATGATCAAAAAACAGGATTGCCTCGCCGAAAGGCAGGCCGTTCTTGGTCCCGCCCAGGCACAGCACGTCCACGCCTGCGCGCCACGAGATGTCCGCCGGGGAGCAGCGGAGCGAGGCAACCGCATTGGCAAAGCGCGCGCCGTCCATCTGAACCTTCATCCCGGACGCATGCGCCGTCGCGCACAGGCTTTCAAGCTCATGCCGCGAGTAGAGCGTCCCGAGTTCGGTCGCTTGCGTGAGTGCCAGCGCGCGCGGCCGCGACGAATGTTCATCGTCAGTCGTGACCGCGAGCGCCGTGACGGCCTCGGGAGTGAGTTTGGCGCGAGGTGTGTCGGCGGTCAACAGCTTGGCGCCGCCGCTGAAGAACTCCGGCGCGCCGCATTCGTCGACGTTGATGTGCGCCTTCGCGTGACATACGATGGCATCGGTATTGCGGCAGATCGCGCTCAACGCCAACGCGTTTGCGGCCGTGCCATTGAACACGAAGTAGACATCGCAATCGGTCTCGAACACGCCGCGGATCGCATCGGACGCCGCGGCCGTCCAATCGTCGCCGCCGTAACTTGGCGCGTGACCCGCGTTGGCGGTCGCCAGCGCCGCCCACGCCTCCGGGCAGATGCCTGCGTAATTGTCGCTGGCAAACCTGGGCGCGAGCGCAGTCGGCACATTCACAGGACCCCCACGCTTGCGGCCAAGGAAAATGAAGCCGCTGCGCTGCCCCCACTGGGGGCGTATATCGCGTCTTGGGGCGGCCCGGCGGCGCTCAAAGGCGCTGCTCGACAAACGCGCGCACGGATTGCAGCGCCGCCGGCAGCCCGGCCGGGTCCGTGCCACCCGCCTGCGCCATGTCGGGGCGCCCGCCGCCCTTGCCACCGACCTGCTGCGCGACATGGTTGACGAGCTCGCCCGCCTTCACCTTGCCCATGAGGTCGCTGGTCACGCCCGCGATCAGCGTGACCTTGCCGTCGGCCACGCTGGCCAGCACGATCGCCGCGCTCTTGAGCTTGTCCTTCAGCTTGTCCATCATTTCGCGCAGCGCCTTCACGTCGGCGCCGTCGAGCGCGACCGCGAGCACCTTCGCCCCCTTGACGTCGATGGCGCTCCCCGCGAGGTCATCGCCCGCACTCGCGGCCGCCTTGGCCTTCAGGCGCGTGAGTTCCCGCTCGGTTGCGCGCACGTTCTCCAGCAATTGCGCGATCTTCGTCTCGAGCTCAGCCACGGGGGCCTTCAGCAGCGCCGCAGCTTTGGTCAGCGTGGCGTCGCGCGCCTGCATGTAATCGAGCGCCCCCCTGCCGGTCATCGCCTCTACGCGCCGGACGCCGGCGGCAACGCCGCCTTCACCGACAATCTTGAACAGGCCGATATCGCCGGTGCGCGCGACGTGCGTGCCGCCGCACAGCTCGCGCGACGTGCCGATGTCGAGCACGCGCACTTCGTCGCCGTACTTCTCGCCGAACAGCATCATCGCACCGGTCTTCTGCGCATCGTCGATGGGCATCACCCGCGCCTGCGTGGCCACGTTGTCGAGGATTTCGGCATTGACCAACTGCTCGACGCGGCCGATTTCGTCGTCGGTCATGGGCGCGTTGTGCGCGAAATCGAAGCGCGTCTTGTCGGGGTCGACCAGCGAGCCTTTCTGCTGGACGTGGTCACCCAATACTTCGCGCAACGCCTTGTGCATGAGGTGCGTGGCCGAGTGGTTGCGCATCGTGCGGCCGCGCGCATCGTGATCGACATGCGCCGCCACGGTGTCGCCGATCCGCAACTCGCCGGTCTTGACCTCACCTATGTGTCCGAATACGTCGGGCTGGATCTTCTGCGTGTCCTCGACCGCGAACAGCGTCAGGCACGCGCCGCCCTTCGACAGTTCACCGCGGTCGCCGACCTGGCCGCCGGATTCCGCGTAGAACGGTGTACGGTCGAGCACAACTACGCCGCGATCCCCGGTGGCAAGCGCCTCGACTTTAGCGCCGTCCTTGTACAACGCGACGACACGCCCCTCTTCCGACAGCGACTCGTAGCCGCGAAAGGTGGTCTTGGGTCCCGCATAGTCGAGCTGCGCGCCCGTCTTGAAGGTGCTCGCGGCGCGCGCGCGATCGCGCTGCGCTTCCATCGCTGCATTGAAGCCTGCCTCGTCCACCGTCACCCCGTGTCCGCGGCACATGTCGGCGGTCAGGTCGAGCGGAAAGCCGAACGTGTCGTAGAGCGCGAACGCCGTCGCGCCATCCAGCGTTTTGCCGCCAGTCTTCGCGAGCGTCGCCAGCGCCGAGCCGAGAACCTTCATGCCGTTTTCGAGCGTTTCGCCGAAGCGCTCTTCCTCGGCCGCCAGCACCTGCGTCACGCGCGATTTGTCGCGGCGAAGTTCCGGATACGCGTCCCCCATCTGCCGGTCGAGGTCGTCGACGAGCTTGTGGAAAAACGGCCGCTTCTGGCCGAGCTGATAGCCATGCCGGATCGCGCGCCGGATGATCCGCCGCAATACATAGCCTCGGCCTTCGCTGCCGGGAATGACCCCGTCGACGATCAGGAACGCGCATGCGCGAATGTGGTCGGCGATGACCTTGAGCGATGGATTGTCGAGGTCCGTCGTGTGAGTCTCGCGCGCCGCAGCGCGAATCAGCGCGACAAAGAGGTCGATTTCGTAATTCGAGTGAACGTGCTGCTGGAGGGCTGCCAGCCGCTCCAGGCCCATGCCGGTGTCAACACAGGGTGCTGGCAGCGGCGTCATCGTGAACTCGCCGTCCGCACGCTTCTGGCGATCGAACTGCATGAACACGAGATTCCAGATCTCGATGTAGCGGTCGCCCTCCGCGTCGGGCGATCCGGGCGGTCCGCCCCAGATTTCCGGACCGTGATCGAAGAAGATTTCCGAACACGGACCGCACGGGCCGGTGTCCGCCATCTGCCAGAAATTGTCGCTGGCGTACTTCGCACCCTTGTTGTCGCCGATGCGCACGACGCGATCGGCCGGGACGCCGATCTCCTTGGTCCAGATGTCGTAGGCCTCGTCGTCGTCGATATACACGGTCGCCCACAGTTTTTCCGGCGGCAGGCCGTAGTCCCTGGTCAGCAACTCCCACGCGTACTTGATCGCGTCGCGTTTGAAGTAGTCGCCGAACGACCAGTTACCGAGCATTTCGAAGAACGTGTGATGCCGGGCCGTGTAGCCGACATTTTCGAGGTCGTTGTGCTTGCCTCCGGCACGAAGGCAGCGCTGCACCGAGACTGCGCGCACGAAGCTGCGTTTTTCGGTGCCGAGGAACGTGTCCTTGAACTGCACCATGCCTGAGTTGGTGAACAGAAGCGTCGGATCGTTGCCCGGGACGAGCGGCGAACTCGCCACGACCGTATGGCCTTTGGCGACGAAATAGTCGATGAACTTGCGGCGGATGTCGGCGACTTGCATGGCGCTTTCGAAGCGCGGGGCGCGCACCGTTTTCGCGGTAAAACGCCTCGCCTAATCAAAAGCTTGGAGTCTAACCGGTTTTTGCGTTTTGCCGAACCGGAACACCTGCTCAGGTGTCATCGTCAACGGGCGAGCCCGCCGTGCGTAGCACCTTCAGCGCGACCGAAAGGCCATATCCGCGCGACAGAAGGAAGCGCACCTGCCGTGCTTTTTCGCGTTGATTGGCGGGCGCCGTGCCGAATCGCCGTTGCCATAACGCGCTTGCGTCGGCAACTTCGTCGACGGCGGCAAGCGGCGCCATCGCGGCCTGCGCATCGGGTGCGGCAATCCCTTTTTCGCGCAGTGCATGCGCGATGGCGCGTTTGCCGAATCGCCCGCTCTTTTGCGTGACCAGCGCCTGCGCAAACCGCGCATCGGATAGGTAGCCGCCCGCATTGAGCTCGTCCAGCGCGCGCTCGATATCGTCGCGCGGGATGCCCTTGCGCGCGAGCCGCTGCGTCAATTCCGCGCGGCTGTACTCACGCCGCGCGAGCATGCGTACCGCGAGCACCCTGGCCGACGCCGGCGGCTTGACGGCCGGTTTGCCCAAAGGCGCGGCTGAGTTGCTGCGCGCCGCGCCGCGTGGACGCACGGTGGCGATCCTTCAACCCGCCGGCGCGCCGATCACTCTTCGGCGTCCGGCATCGCGGTGATGCGCCCCGGCATGGGAATTTCGACCGCGGCGCGGATCTTGGCCTCGATTTCGTTGGCGAGCTCCGGGTGCTCGCGCAGGAATTCGCGCGCGTTGTCCTTGCCCTGGCCGATTTTTTCGCCGTTGTAGGCGTACCATGCGCCCGATTTTTCGACGATCCGATGGGTGACCCCCAGTTCGACGATCTCGCCTTCGCGGGAAATGCCCTCGCCATAAAGGATGTC
>JAYTIR010000062.1:0-4832 GCA_043731765.1 Burkholderiales bacterium | reverse complement strand
ACGCTCGCGCTCGATAATGATGCAGCGCACGCGGATGAGCGCGACCGCGATCGAATAGAACCACGCGGCGAAGGCCATGACCAGCATGCCGGCAAGCATGATCGCCGCCATCTTTGGGGCCGCGATCATGCTGACGGTGGATCCCTGATGGAGCGTGTTCCACCACTGCACGGAAAAATAGATGATCGGAACATTGACCGCCCCGACCAGCGCCAGCACCGCGCAGGCGCGGTCCGCGCGTCGGTCGTCATCAATGGCGCTGCGCAATGCGATCACGCCGAAATAAAGGAACAGCAGGATCAGCTCCGAGGTCATCCGCGCATCCCATGCCCAGTACGTGCCCCAGGTCGGCCGGCCCCAGAGCGCGCCGGTCCACAAGGCGATGAACGTCATCAGTGCCCCGGTGGGGGCCAACGACTGCGCCATCATGGCCGACAAGCGCGTGTTGAAGCCGAGCGACAGCGCGCTCCAGAACGCCATCACGAGATAGATGAACATCGACATCCATGCGGTCGGCACGTGGATGAAGATGATCCGGTAGGCGTCGCCCTGCTGGAAATCGGTCGGTGCCAATCCAAAGCCGATCCACAGCCCGAGGACCACGAGAATCAATGCGCTCCATCCGAACCAGGGCGCGAGTTTCCCGGCGAGCGGAAAAAACGCGTAGGGGGAGGAGTAGCGGAATAGATTCATCAATCGAGTGCGATACGAACAGCCGCAGATGCGGCGAGCGGCGCGCCGACGATCGCAACCAGCAATCCGGCGCCCAGCATGGACAGGTTCGCGGTGGCCCCGAGCCCGGCGTGCACCGCGTCCACCGCGCCCGCGCCGAATATCAGTACCGGCACGCAAAGCGGCAGGACCAGCAATGCGAGCAGGCTGCCTCCGCCACGCAGTCCCAAAGTCAAGGCCGCGCCAATCGCACCCAGCAACGACAGGATCGGGGTGCCCAGCAATAAAGCGGCCGCCAATATCGCCAATGCCTCACCGTCCATCGCGTATTGCAGTCCGAGCACCGGTGCCAACACCGCGACCGGCAGCCCGGTGGTCAGCCAATGCGCCACTATCTTACCGGACACGAGCGCCGGAAGTGGATAGGGCGAAAGCGCGATCTGCTCGAGCGTTCCATCGGCGTGATCGGAGGCAAAAAGGCGCGGCAGCGCGAGTAACGACGCCAGGAGTGCGGCGACCCACAGCACGCCGGGCCCCAGCAAAGCGAGCTGGCTCTTTTCGGGGGTTGTAGCGAGCGGGAAAAGCGAAACCACGATCACATAAAAAAGCAGCTGCACGCAAAGTTCCGCGCGCGAGCGCAACGCGAGCCGCAGGTCGCGCAAGAGTGCCCAGCGCACGCCGGACCACACGCCAGAATCGGGCAGTGTTGCGGGCGTGCCGAGCGTGGTCGCGCTGGATTCGGCCATCATGACAAGGCGAGCGTTCGGACATGCGCCGCGGGCAGGTCGAGCGCCTGGTGCGTCGCCGCCACCGCGCACCCGCCGCGTTCCAGATGACCCGCAATCAATCGCGTCAGCAGCGCGATTCCCTCCGTGTCGAGCGCGGTCGCAGGTTCGTCGAGCAGCCACAGCGGACGGCGAGTGAGCGTCAGGCGCGCGAGTCCGAGACGCCGGCGCTGACCTTGCGAAAGCGCCCGCGCAGGAAGACTCGCCTGCCGGTCGAGCGTGACGGTCACGAGCGCCTCGCGCATTTTCGCCGGTTCCACCTTATCTCCGCTCAGCGCGATTAACGCGGCGAGATTCTCTTCCGCGGTGAGTTCATCCTTCAACGCCGTCAGGTGACCGCAAAATACGACGTCCTGCCTCAAGCTCTGCGCGAAAGGCGCGACGTCCTCGCCGCGCCAGCGGACACGGCCGCCGAAAGGTTCGCAGAGTCCGGCCAGGATCCGCAGCAACGTGGTCTTGCCGGTCCCGTTGGCACCGGTCACGAGCAACGCGCATCCCGGCTCGACGCCAAGGCTGAGCGAGGAAAAGAGGCGCGTGAAGCCGCGCCGCGCGGCCAGGTCAATCGCTTCGAGCATGGACGAGATGGACGCGGATCGGGATCATCGACGGTCCGCGCTTGATGTGACCGGAAGTGCCGGAGGAGACATCGAATTCACGGGTTATTATAGCGGAGGGCATATTTTGCCCCGAATACGGAGGGCGGGAATGTTTCGACGTGAAAAGTGCCCGTTTCCTTTGTGAAGCTCGATACGGCGGGACTGCTTAAACGGTGGGCAGGAGCTCCGCGCTGGCTGACCGGGCTCGCGATCGTTGCCCTGTTCCTGCTCGTCGCACTGCTGGGCGTGAATCGCCTGCCGTTCTTTGCCAAGCTCGAGGCCATCGCCTACGACGCGCGGCTCCTGGCCACGCAACCCAATACCGGCGACCCGCAGGTGGTCATCGTGGACATCGACGAGGCGAGCCTGCTGCGCGAGGGCCGCTTTCCGTGGTCACGCGACCGCATGGCGCTGCTGATGGACCAGTTGTTTGAGCGCCATCACGCACGAGCGGTCGGCTTCGATGTCTTCTTCTCCGAGCGTGACACCTCGGGCGGCTTTTCGGTTTTGCAGGATCTCGCACAGTCGGACTTGGCCAACGTTCCCGGCTATTTGACCGCCATATCCGGCCTGCGCCGAAAGCTCGACTACGACGCGCGCTTCGCCGAGGCAATGCGGGGCCGCCCGACGGTGCTCGCTTACACGTTTACCATACAGAAGCAGGCTGCAGGTGTCTTGCCGGCGCCCTCGTTCACGCAATCGACGCTCGGTTCGCGTGAAATTCCCATCGTGCCGGAGGTCGGATACACGGCCAACTTGAGCGAACTGCAACGCGCTGCAGTGTCCGCGGGGCACATCGATCCGGTCTTCGATTCCGATGGCGTAGTGCGGCGCGTGCCGCTGCTCAAGCGTTACGAGAATGGCTTCTATCCCGCGCTCGCGGTGGCGCTGGCGCAGGTCGTCGTCGAAGCGAAGGCCGTAACACCCCGGTTCGATACGAACAACGATCTCGATTCGCTCGACCTCGGTGGACTCAAGATACCGGTCGCGAAGGACGGCACGGCACTGGTGCCCTATCGCGGCAGGCAGAAGTCCTTCCGATATTATTCCGCCGCCGCGGTGCTGGCGGGAGAGATCCCCGCCGACGAATTCACCGGCGCGATCGTGCTTGTCGGCACGACGTCGAAGGGACTTCAGGATGCGCGTTCGACGCCGGAGGCGCCCGACTTTCCGGGCGTGGAAATCCACGCCAACCTGCTCGCCGGCATTCTTAACGGCGACATGCGGTCGGTCCCGGCGGGCACGGCGGAAGTCGAGGCGCTGCTGATGCTCGTGTCCGGGCTTATCGTCGTATTCGCCGTACCCTGGCGGCGCCCCGTGTTGAGCGTGCTTGGCATCCTCGCGGTTGCGATGGTGGTCGTCGCTGTCAACATGGGCTTCTGGTTTCGCGCGCAATCCGTGGTTCCCCTGGCCGCCACGCTGCTGATGCTGCTGGCGCTGTTGATGTGGAATCTGGCCAGCGGATTCCTGCGCGAATCGCGCGCCATCCGCAGCTTGTCCGAGATGTTCGGCGAATATGTTCCGCGTGAGCGCGTTGCGCAGATGCGGGAGACGGGCGAACGCTTTTCTCTGGAAGGCGAAAGTCGCGAACTGACGGTCCTGTTCTCCGATGTCCGCAATTTCACGTCGGTATCCGAGAGGCTGCCGCCGCGCGAACTGTCGGCCTTGATGAACGCGTATCTCACGCCGATGACGGCCGTCATCCATGACCAGCACGGCACGATCGACAAATACATCGGCGATGCCATCATGGCGTTCTGGGGCGCGCCATTGCCGAATCCGCGGCATCCGCGGGACGCGGTGGCGGCGGCGCTAGGCATGCAGAGCGCGATGCGCGAGCTAGGCAAGCGCTTTGCGACGCGCGGCTGGCCGACGCTCGCAATCGGCATCGGCCTCAACACCGGTCCCATGAATGTCGGCGACATGGGCTCGTCGTTTCGCAAGGCCTATACGGTCCTGGGGGACGCGGTGAATCTCGCGGCCCGGCTCGAAGGCCTCACCAAGGTGTACGGGGTGGGCATTCTGTGCGGCGAGGCGACGCGGCAGGCCGCCCCCGATTTCCGGTGGCGCGAGGTGGACTCGGTCCGCGTCAAGGGCCGCGATCAGGCCGTCGCCGTCTTCGAGCCGCTGCAACCCGACCCGTCCGCGGAAGGAGCAGCGGAATTGGCGCGGTGGCATGGTGCGCTTGCGCTCTATCGCGCGCGGCGCTTCGTGGACGCGCAACGTGAACTCGCCGCGCTTGCCGCCGCGCACCCGGAGCGCGGCTTGTATGCGATCTTCCGCGCACGCTGCGAACACTTCGCGAGCGAACCGCCCGCGCAGGATTGGGACGGCGCCAACACCTTCCTGACCAAATAGTCGCTGCGCGGAGCGCACAGCTATTTTTGAAACATCAGCAGCCGGTCGCGCCAATGCAGCGGCGATAACCGCTCACGCCCTCGATGACTCCGCCGCCACGGTAATTGAAGAAGTAGTCGAGACCCACACCCACGCCGCCGGGACCGGCGAAAAAGCCCACGAAGTTGCCGGCGATGAGCGGCTGGCAGCCGGCGCCGGAGCACGCGAATGTCCCGCCGATTCCCGATGTCGAGAAGAGTCCGTTCTGGATGCTGGTCGACCCGCTCAACGTATAGGTCGCGTTGTTGAACCCGACGGTCAGCCCGGTAAGCGCAAGGTTCGCCGTGGTGAAGTCCACGTTGACCCTGCCGCCGGAAATCAACGTTCCGACCGCGCCTGTGATCGAGTCGGTCGGGAGTGTTCCACCAATCGGTGCGTAGGA
>JAYTIR010000061.1:0-7971 GCA_043731765.1 Burkholderiales bacterium | reverse complement strand
CTCTCCCATCTGACCATCCTCGACCTGTCGCGCGTCCTCGCCGGCCCGTGGTGCACGCAACTGCTGGCCGACATGGGTGCGACGGTGATCAAGGTCGAGCGCCCTGGCAGTGGGGACGACACGCGCGCGTGGGGCCCGCCGTTTCTCAAGGACGCCGAAGGCCGCGTTACGTCCGAGGCCGCCTACTACCTTGCGTGCAATCGCGGCAAGTTGTCGGTCGCCGTCGATTTCACGAAGGCCGAGGGCCAGCGCATCGTCCGCGACTTGGCGCTGCAGGCGGATGTGCTGGTCGAGAACTTCAAGGTGGGCGGCCTCGCCAAATACAGGCTCGACTACGCGAACATCGCCGCACTGAATCCACGTCTCGTCTATGCGTCGATCACAGGGTTTGGACAGGACGGCCCATACGCGGATCGCGCTGGCTACGACTTCATCATCCAGGGCATGAGCGGATTCATGAGCGTCACCGGCGAACGCGATGAGCTGCCGGGCGGCGGTCCGCAAAAGGCCGGGGTTGCGATCACCGATCTCATGACCGGCATGTATGCGGCGGTGGCGATTCTCGCGGCACTCCAGCATCGCGACCGCACGGGTGAAGGACAGTGGCTCGACCTCGCGCTCCTGGATTCCGCGGTGGCGATGATGGCGGTGATGGGGATGAATCATCTCGTCTCCGGGACGCCGCCCGGCCGCGCCGGCAACGCGCACCAGAACATCGTTCCGTACCAGGTTTTTGCGTGCGCGGACGGCCATCTGATCCTCGCGGTTGGCAACGACAGTCAGTTCGTGAAATTCTGCGAAGTCGCCGGCCACGCAGAATGGGCGCGCGATGAGCGATTCGCGCGCAACGAAAACCGGGTTCGGCACCGCGCGATTCTCGTGCCAAAAGTCGCGGAAGCAATCGCGAAACGCACGCAGCACGATTGGCTCGCTGCGCTGGAAGAAGTCGGCGTGCCCTGCGGGCCGATCAACAAGCTCGATCAGGTCTTTGCCGACCCGCAGTTGCTGGCGCGCGGCATGAAGCTCGACCTGCCGCATCCGCTGGCCGGTACCGTTCCGCAAGTGAACGCGCCGGTGAAAATGTCCGGAACGCCGCTTCAACCCGACCGGCCGCCGCCGCTGCTTGCCGAGCACACGCTGCAGGTACTGCGCGAGCGCCTCACTCTGGATGACGTCGCCATCGCACGACTTGCATCCAATGGCGTCATCGAGATCAGGAAGACATGAACGGCCTCACGCGCAAACCTGTCTTCTGGACCGCCTACGCGGTAGTTGCGTTGCTTTGCCTGGCACTTGCGTGGCAACTGTTTCCGCTGGCCATCCCCCTGGTCAATCTGGACATCAAGCTCGCGCGGCACGAGGCAATCGCGAAGGCGGAGGACGTGGCGAAGGAGCGCAAGCTCGTCGCTGCAGATGCGCGCACCGCTGCGCGCTTCCGCAACGACCAGTCCGCGCAGAACTACATCGAACTGGAAGGCGGCGGCAAGCCCGCGTTTGCGCGAATGGTCGAAGGTACGGCGTACGCACCCTACTGGTGGGAAGTGCGGCTGTTCAAGCCCGGTGACGTCGAGGAAGCCGTCGTGCGATTTCGCCCGGACGGCACCCTCGCAGGATTTACCCGCCGCCTGCCGGAAACGTACATCCGGGACGCCGCGAGCAAGGCGCTCGATCCGGTGGCCGCGCTCGAACTTGCGCGGACGCGCGCAACGCGCGACTGGAATGTCGACTTCGGTCCGTACCATCTGCTCGAGCAATCGCAGGAAACGCGGCCGACCGGGCGGGTCGACCACCACTTCGTGTTCGAGCGTGACGAACGGTTCAACGATGCCCGCATTCGCTTGAGGATCACCGTCAGCGGAGATGAGTTGACCAGTGTTGCTCCCTACGTGCACGTGCCCGAGAAATTCAATCGCCGCTTCCAGGAACTACGCAGCACGAACAATACGATTGCGAATTTCGCCAGCCTGGCGGCGGGCACGCTGTACGGGCTCGGCGGATGCATCCTGGCTGTCCTGTGGTTGCTGCGCCGTAGCTGGCTGCTGTGGCGGCCCGCGCTGGTGGCAGGAGGCGTTGTCGGCGGTCTGTTGGCGTTGACGGTGCTGGCCGCCGCACCCTCGGCATGGTTCGGCTTCGATACTGCGGAAACCGTTGGAGAATTCTGGGTGCAGCAGGTCGGGATGGCGCTGATCACATTGGTCGGCGGCACGCTGGGGTATGGTCTTGCGTTCATGGCGGCGGAGAGCCTGACGCGGCGCGCGTTCCCGCACCAGCCGCAATTGTGGCACCTCTGGTCGCGCGAGGCCGGCGCTTCCTCGCAGGTGTTGGGTCGAAGTGTTGGCGGCTACCTCTTTGTGCCGCTCGAGTTGGCGCTCATCTCGGCGTTCTACTACGCAACCAACCAATGGCTTGGCTGGTGGCAGCCGTCCGAGTCGCTCACCGATCCCAACATACTTTCCTCGGCCGTGCCGGCGTTGGCGCCCATCGCCATTTCGCTGCAGGCGGGCTTCATGGAGGAATGCGTTTTCCGCGCGATTCCGCTGGCCTTGGGCGCGTTGCTCGGCGCGCATTTCGGACGGCGCACGCTCTGGATAGCGATTGCGGTCGTGGCGCAGGCGGTGATCTTCGCGGGGGCCCACGCCAATTATCCGGGACTCCCGCCCTATTCGCGCTTGGTCGAACTGCTGCTGCCCGCGATCCTGTGGGCGCTCATTTTTCTGCGCTTTGGCCTGTTGCCGACGATCCTGTTGCACGCGCTCTTCGACCTGTCGCTGTTCTCGATCCCGCTGTTCCTGGTCGATGCGCCAGGCGCGTGGATACAGCGGGCCCTCGTGATCGCGGCCGCCGCGATTCCGCTCGCGGTGATCGGTTGGCGGCGCTGGCAAGCGGGCGCGTGGGGCGAGCTTCCCGCCGGATTGTGGAACAGCGCGTGGCAGCCCGCAGCCACGATTGCGGTAACGGTCATCGAGCGCGCCAGATCGGAGGCAGTCGGCGCGCATGCCGCGGTGCTGCAGCGTGCGTTGCCGTGGTTGGGATTGCTGGGCGCGATTGCGTGGCTTGCGTGCACGCCGTTCACTGCGGACGTGCCCGCATTGCCCATCGATCGTGCAGATGCCGAGGCCGCGGCCATCGCCGCGCTCGCGAATCGCGGCGTCGTGCTGGGACCTGAATGGCGGCAATTTTCCAGCATCCGCTCAGGTGGCTTCGATCTGGGCCAGAGCCTTGCGCAGCGCTTTGTCTGGCGCGAAGCGGGTGCTGCGGCGTATCGCGAATTGGTGGGCAATACGCTGGCACCGCCGATGTGGGAAGTACGCTTCGCCCGCTTCGACGGCGACGTGGCGGAGCGTGCCGAAGAATGGTGGGTCACCGTGGTCGGCGATGGCAAGATCCGGCAGGTCCAGCATCGGCTGCCCGAAGCCGCGCCTGGAGCCGACCTCGAGCGCGAATCCGCGCTGGCCATTGCGCAGCAGGTGGTGCACGAACGGTTCGGACTCAATCCTGCCGCGCTGCAGATGCGAACGGCGGACCAGACCAAGCGCGACGCCCGCAGCGACTGGACGTTTGTATTCGCCGACCCGAAAGTCAGCGTGGGCAAGGATGGCGAGGCGCGCCTGCAGGTTGTGCTGGCGGGAGAGGAGGTCGTCTCCGCCGGCCGTTCCGTATTCGTGCCGGAAGCGTGGCAGCGCGCCGAAACCGAGCGCGACAATCGCCTGCAGATCGTCAAGCTTGCGGGCGTGTTCGCCGCGGTACTGGGCGCACTGGCCGCGCTGGTCTTCGCGGTGATCAGCTGGAACCACGGCCGGTGCGACAAGCGCGCGCTGTTCATGGTCGGCGCGCTGGTTTTCACTGTCGGCATGATCGACTTTGTCAATGCCTGGCCCGAGATGGCGATGCATCTGCAAACGGCGGAACCCGTCATTCCGCAACTGGCCACGACCATGGTCGGCGGATTGTTCGCCGCGTTGCTGGCGGGGGGGCTCGCGGGATTGCTGTCCGGCGTAGGGTCGTGGTACGCGCGTTCGCAGGCGCCTGTGGGCATGCCGACACGCTTGCCGGCGTGGGCCGTCGGTGTCGCCGTCGCGCTGGCCGTGGCGGGATTGGCGGCGGTCTCCGGAATGCTGGCGCCGCGCACCGCGCCGCTGTGGCCCGTCTTGAAGTTGGCGACGCTGGCGTGGCCAGTGGTGGGCGCGCTGGTCGGTCCCATCGGATTGACGGGAACGATCGGCGCTGCCTTGTTCGTGCTCTATCTCCTCGACCGCGGCACGCGCGGCTGGACCCGCCGACGGTGGATGGCGGCGCTGTTGCTGGTGCTGATCTCGTGCGCGGCGGCGCTTGGCGGAGGCGGCGAGCCGGAAGCCGCGCTGGTCCGCGGCATCGTCAAGGGGCTGGTGAGCTTCGCGCTCCTGTGGTGGGTCCTGCGCTACGACCTGCGTGCCATTCCAGCCTTTCTCGCGACCGGAACGCTGCTCGAAGCCGCCCGCAGCGCGGCGCTCGAGGGAACCTCCAGCGCATGGTTCCTGTTTGCCGTTGGCGCAGTCGTCACCGCGGCGGTGGTTTGGGCGGTGACGCGCTACATCGCCCGGCCTATTTGATCGTGACCCAGTAGGGAATCACGTTGTTGTCCGCGCGGTGGACCGCAGTGACGTTACTTCGCGCCGCCCACGGGATCACCTGCCGGTGCAGCGGAATGTGGTTCGTTTCCGCGTTGTGCGCGAGCAGCGCCGCGTGGATTTCCGTAAGCCGCTGGTCCGCGTTCATGTTGACCTTGATCTTCGCCAGCAATTCGTCGAGCTTCGCGTTGGTGTAGCGGCCGTAGTTGTAGTCGCCGTCCCCCTTGCCGTCCTTGGTTGCCAGCACGGGCTGCAGGATGAAAACCGCGTCCGTCGTGCCCCCGCCCCACCCCAGCATGTACAGGCTCGTGTCGTTTTTCTCGAGCTTGGGGAAGTAGACGGCGCGGGGCATCGTGTTGACCTTGGTGTTGACGCCGACCTGCGACCACATCGCCGCCAGCGCCTGGCAGATCTTCTCGTCGTTGATGTACCGGTTGTTCGGGCAGTCGAGCGTCACTTCGAAGCCGTTGGCATAGCCGGCCTCGGTGAGAAGTTTCTTCGCACGCTCCTTGTCGTAGGGCAGCCGCTTTTCGATTTCGGGAGTGGTCGTTATCGGCGAGGGCAGCATCGCGCCGGAGGGCGACGAAAGTCCGCGCATCGTGTTCTTCTTGATGGCCTCGATGTCGATCGCGTAGTAGAGCGCCTCGCGGACCCGCTTGTCCTTGAGCGGATTCTTGCCCTTGACGTTGGAGTACAGCAATTCGTCGCGGAACTGGTCCATGCCGATGAACACGATCCGGTTCTCCGCACCTTCGAGGATCTTGATCCCGGGCGTTTGCATGAGGCGGGGTACGTCCTGCGGCGGCGGGTCGTTGATCAGGTCGACCTCGCCGGAAATCAGCGCGGCGACGCGCGTCGCGTCCGAAACAATCGGCGTGTACACCACCTCGTCCGCGTTGCCTTCCCACATGCCCGCCTTGAGACCCCACCAGTTGGGATTCTTGACCAGCACAGTCTTGACGTCGGGCTCGCGCGCCTTCAGCGAATAGGGACCGGTGCCGTTGGCTTGCCGCGCGGTGATCATCTCCTCTTTCTGCGTGAAGTTCTGCGGCTTGGTGGCGCGATTCTTCTCGCACCACACCTTGCTCATGATGTTGATGGTTGCGATGTGCTCGAGCTCGATCGGGTTCGGCCCGTTGGTCGTGAACTCGACCGTGAGATCGTCGACTTTCTTCGGCATGCCCGAAGCGTTGGCGTAAACACGCAACTGCGACGAGTCGGCGCGCGCGCGTTCGAAGCTGAACACGACGTCGTCGGCGGTGAATGGCGTGCCGTCCTGGAACTTGACGCCCGCGCGCAGTTTGAAGCGCCACGTGGTCGCATTGACCTGCGTCCAGGATTCCGCGAGCGACGGCACGAGACCCAGTTTCTTGTCGCGAACGAGCAGAAATTCGTAGATGAGCCCATTGATGTTGTTGGTCAGGCCCTCGTTCTGCGAATGCGGATCGGTCGTCTGCATGTCGCCGCGGCCCGCCCAACGCAGCGTGGCCGCATCGACCGCCATGGATGCGCCGCCGAGCGCGGTGGCCAGCACAGCCGCAACGAGCATTTGCCGGGACACGCCAAAGGTTGAGGAAAGCATCGGATGGACCTCCGGTTCGGATCGCATGCGCCAGGCTGACGCTCGCAAGGGATAATGATAACCCCTCCGATGGCCTCGACCGCTGCCTCGCAATTCAGTTCGCTCCTCAGTTCGCTTGAGGCGCGCCTGCCGCTCGCCATGGCCCGGGACGCCGCGCGTATTTCCCGCCGGATCGACCGCGCCCGGGCACTACGCGCACCCGACGCCGAATGGACGCGCCTGGCTGCCGATCTCGAACGCTCGATTGCCAAAAGCCAGGCGCGCGCGGCGGGAAAGCCGGCCATCGCCTATCCTCCGGACCTGCCGGTCGCTGCGCGCGCCGACGAAATTGCGAAGGCGATTCGCGAGCACCCGGTCGTCATCGTCTGCGGCGAGACGGGCTCGGGCAAGACGACCCAACTGCCCAAGATTTGCCTGGCGGCGGGCCGCGGCGAGAAGGGTCTCATCGGCCATACGCAGCCACGCCGGATCGCGGCGCGCGCGGTCGCCGCGCGCATCGCGCAGGAGCTGGGACAACCGGTGGGCGACGCCGTCGGCTACAAGGTGCGTTTCACCGATCACACGACGCCCGATGCGTTCATCAAGCTGATGACCGACGGCATCCTGCTCGCGGAGACGCAGGGCGACCCGATGCTCGAAGCCTACGACACAATCATCGTGGATGAAGCGCATGAGCGCAGCCTCAACATCGATTTCCTTTTGGGTTATCTCAAGCAGATGTTGCGCACGCGGCCCGACCTCAAGGTGGTCATCACCTCGGCGACGATCGACGCGGAGCGCTTCGCCCGGCATTTCGGAACGGCAGGCAAACCGGCGCCTGTCATCGAGGTGTCCGGCCGCATGTTTCCGGTCGATGTGCGCTATCGGCCGCTCAGGAAGGCGGCAGGCACGAGCGAAGCCGTGTTACAAAACGAGGCCGACGACGAGGAGGAATTGGAAGAGGCGATCGTCAGCACCGCCGAGGAACTGTGGCGCGAAGGGCAGGGCGATATCCTCGTGTTCCTCCCGGGCGAGCGCGAAATCCGGGAAACCGGAGACCTCCTGCGCCGCGGGCTTGCCCGGCGGCCCTATGCATCACAGATCGAAATACTGCCGTTGTTCGCGCGTCTGTCGGTGACCGACCAGCAGCGCATTTTTGCGCCCGGCAACGGCCGCCGCATCGTGCTCGCCACCAACGTCGCGGAAACCTCGCTCACGGTGCCGGGAATTCGCTACGTGATCGACGCGGGGCTGGCCCGGGTCAAGCGCTATTCGCTGCGCAACAAGACCACGCTGCTGCAGATCGAAAAGGTGTCGCAGGCCGCGGCCAACCAGCGCGCCGGCCGCTGCGGCCGCATGCAGGACGGCATCTGCGTGCGGCTGTACGACGAGGACGATTTTGCGGCGCGCCCGAAATTCACGGACCCGGAAATCCTGCGCTCTTCGCTTGCTGCGGTGATCCTGCGGATGGCCTCGCTCGACCTGGGGGCGGTCGACGCATTCCCGTTTCTCGAGCCGCCGGGACCACGCGCGATTGCCGACGGCTATCAGCTGCTGCAGGAATTGGGCGCCGTGGACGACGAACGCCGGTTGACGCCGCTGGGCCGCGAACTCGCACGGCTACCGCTGGACCCGCGCATCGGCCGCATCGTTCTCGCCGCGCGTGACGCCGGCTGCCTGCCCGAGGCGCTGGTGATCGCGAGTGCGCTGGCCGTGCCCGACCCGCGCGAACGGCCCATGGAACGGCAGCAGGCCGCGGACCAGGCCCACCTCAAGTTTCGCGACGAGCGCTCGGATTTCCTT
>JAYTIR010000060.1:0-6313 GCA_043731765.1 Burkholderiales bacterium | reverse complement strand
CCTCTGCCGCCGGGCAAGGTCGGCCGGCTCGCGGTGAAAGGACCGACCGGCTGCCGTTACCTTGCCGACGACCGCCAGCGCAAGTATGTGCAGCACGGCTGGAACTACACGGGGGACGCGTATCTGGTCGACGCCGACGGATGGTTCGTCTACCAGACGCGTACCGACGACATGATCGTGAGCGCGGGTTACAACATCGCCGGCCCCGAAGTGGAAGGGGCGCTACTCGCGCATCCTGCCGTGGCCGAATGCGGCGTGATCGGCGTCCCCGACGAGCAACGCGGTCAGATCGTGAAGGCGTACGTCGTGCTTAAGCCCGATGCAAGTGCCGACGATGCGATGGCGAAAGCACTGCAGGAACACGTCAAGCAGAGCATCGCCCCCTACAAATACCCTCGCGCGATCGAATTCATCGCGAGCCTGCCGCGCACCGAAAACGGAAAGGTGAAGCTCTTCCGGTTGAAACAGTTGCACGATGAAAGTCGCCGCGGGAAGAACGCGTAAGTGAAAGTTGAATCACCACGATTCGTCAAGGGAATCCGGCAATGAAAATTCTTCAGCCACCAGACTGGGCGCCACCAAAAGGCTACGCGAACGGAATCGCCGCGCGCGGCACGACCGTCTTCGTCGGCGGCCAGATCGGCTGGAATGGCCGGCAGCAATTCGAGTCCGACGACTTCGTGGCCCAGGCGACGCAGGCGCTGCGCAATGTGCTGGCGATCCTGGCCGAGGCAGGAGCCGGACCGGAGCACATTACGCGGATGACGTGGTACGTGACCGACAAGCGCGAATATGCCGCGAGCTTGTCCGCATTGGGTACGGCGTACCGCGAGGTCCTTGGCCGTCATTTTCCGGCCATGACCGCGGTGCAGGTGACCTCGCTGATCGAAGACCGCGCGAAAGTGGAAATCGAGGCCACGGCCATGGTGCCCGATGCCTGATTCACCCGCTATTTCGTGACTTGAAACCATGACGACTTTCATGGCCATTGTCGGGGGAATGTCCGCTGGACCCGGGACGGTTCGCCGCGCGATAATCGCGATCGATTCGACCGGGAGTCCTCAGAGCCGCTCGAACGCATCGCCCGCTGCCCCAGATTTTTCCCGGAGTTCCCGATGAATGCTCCCGAACGCGTCGCAGCCTCGACCAAGCCCGTCTTCAAGTGGGACGATCCGCTCCTCCTCGACGCGCAGCTGACCGAGGAAGAGCGGATGGTGCGCGACGCTGCGCACGCGTACGCGCAGGACAAGCTGATGCCGCGGATCAAGGACGCGTTCCGGCATGAGATAACCGATCCGGCGATCTTCCGCGAGATGGGAGAGCTGGGGCTTCTGGGCGCGACGCTGCCGGCCGACTACGGCGGTTCCGGGCTCAACTACGTTTGCTACGGCCTTATCGCCCGTGAAGTCGAGCGTGTGGACTCGGGCTACCGTTCGATGATGAGCGTGCAAAGCTCGCTCGTCATGTTTCCCATTTTCACTTACGGCAGCGAGGCACAGCGCAGGAAGTACCTCCCCAGACTCGCCACCGGCGAGTGGATCGGCTGTTTCGGCCTCACCGAACCCGATCACGGTTCCGATCCGGGCTCGATGGTCACGCGGGCGCGCAGCGTGGCGGGAGGATACAGCCTGTCGGGCGCCAAGACGTGGATTTCCAATTCACCGATCGCCGATGTATTCGTGGTCTGGGCCAAGGACGATCAGGGAATCATCCGCGGCTTCATTCTCGAACGCGCAATGAAGGGTTTGTCCACGCCCAAGATCGAAGGCAAGTTCAGCCTGCGCGCGTCGGTCACCGGCGAGATCGTGATGGACGAGGTGTTCGTGCCGGAAGAAAATCTGTTGCCGAACGTGAGAGGGTTGAAGGGCCCGTTCGGCTGCCTCAACAGCGCGCGCTACGGCATCGCGTGGGGGGCGCTGGGCGCCGCGGAATTCTGCTGGCACGCGGCGCGGCAATACACGATGGATCGAATACAGTTCGGACGCCCGCTGGCGGCCAACCAGCTGATACAGAAAAAGCTTGCCGACATGATGACCGAGATCACGCTCGGCCTGCAGGGTTGCCTGCGCCTCGGGCGGATGAAGGACGAAGGTACGGCGGCGCCGGACATCACGTCGATCATGAAGCGCAATTCGTGCGGCAAGGCGCTCGACATCGCGCGGACGGCGCGCGACATGCACGGCGGCAATGGCATCGTCGACGAATTCCACGTAATCCGCCATGTGCTGAATCTCGAGACCGTCAACACCTACGAGGGCACGCACGACGTGCACGCGCTGATCCTGGGCCGCGCGCAGACGGGAATATCGGCGTTCTGATGAAACTGTACGATTACTTCCGGTCGTCCGCGGCCTATCGCGTCCGGATCGCGCTGAACATGAAGGGTCTCCGACCGGAGCGCGAGTTCGTCCATTTGCGCAAGAACGTCCAGCGCAGCGACGACTACCTCGCATTGAATCCGCAAGGCCTGGTGCCGGCACTGGTGACCGATGACGGCGAGGCGCTGACCCAATCGCTCGCGATAATCGACTACCTGGACGAGACGCATCCCGAACCGCCGCTCCTGCCCGCCGCCGCGGCCGATCGCGCGCGGGTACGGGGCATTGCGCTGGAGATCGCGTGCGATATCCATCCGCTCAACAACCTGCGCGTCCTCCTGTATCTCAAGAACACGCTGGGCGTTTCGGACGAGCAGAAGGATGCCTGGTACAAGTACTGGATCGACGTCGGTTTGGAGGCGCTCGAGACGCGCCTCGCGCGCGACCCGGCGACCGGTCGTTTCTGTCACGGCGACGCAACCACGCTCGCCGATGTCTGCCTCGTGCCGCAACTCGCCAATGCCCGGCGCATGAAGATCGACGTCACGCCTTTCCCGACGCTCACGCGCATCGAAGCTGCGTGCAACGCGTTGCCTGCGTTCGCCGATGCTGCACCGTCGAAACAGCCGGACGCGGAATAGACAATTCGGACATTGGAACCCTGCATGAAATCCATCATTCCCCTGTGGGATCTCCCGGCGGTCCCCGTATTCGGCACCGACCAGCATTTTCCCGTTCGCCACATCTACTGCGTCGGCCGCAACTACGCGGAACACGCGAAGGAGATGGGCGGCGACGCAACGAAGGAACCGCCGTTCTTTTTCTGCAAGCCGGCGGACGCGATTGTTCCTGTCGTTGCGCCGGCGGTCGGCACCGTGCGCTACCCGCTCGCCACGAAAAACTTTCACCACGAGATCGAGCTGGTCGTGGCCATCGGCAAGCGCGGCGTGCAGATCTCTGCGGAAAAGGCGAATGAAGTCGTCTTTGGCTACGCGACGGGCCTCGACATGACGCGTCGCGACCTGCAGAACGACATGCGCGAGAAAAAGCGGCCGTGGGACCTGGGCAAGTCGTTCGCGCAGGCCGCGCCCATCGCACCGATCCACCTGGTGGCAACGACCGGTCATCTCGATCGCGGTGCGATCTGGCTCGACGTGAATGGCGCGCGGCGTCAGCAAGGCGATCTCGCCGACATGATCTGGGATGTGCCGCACACGCTCGCGTTTCTTTCGCAGTATTACGAATTGCTTCCCGGCGACCTCGTGTTCACGGGCACGCCGGCCGGCGTCGGCGCGGTGGTCGCGGGCGATTCCCTGCACGGGCACATCGACGGTTTGACGCCATTGTCCATCGTCATCGCATGAGTGCCGCCGGGCCGCCCCAAGGCACGAATTGCGCCCCCGGCGGGGGCAGCGCAGCGGCCTCATTTTCCTTGGCCGCAAGCGTGGGGGGACCATGAGCAATCCAATCCTCACCCCCGAGTTGGTAGAGCGCGGCTACAACAATCGCGCGGCGGTGGCGGAACATCCGCAGTGGCTCGCGAAATATCCTGAACTCTCGGCCGCCGCCCGCAACCGCTTTCAGCACAAGCTCGACTTGCGGTACGGTCCCGGGCCGTTGGAAACACTCGACCTGTTTCTGCCCGATGGCGCGCCGCGCGGTACCTTCGTGTTCATCCACGGAGGGTACTGGCGCGCTCTGGACAAGGCCGACTTTCAATTCGTCGCCGGGCCGCTGGTGGAGCAGGGAATCGCGGTGGCGGTCGCCAACTACGACCTCTGCCCGGCGGTCTCCATTGCCAGAATCGTCGACGAATGCCGCCGGCTGATGTTGTGGATTGCGAAAGAAGGGCCGCGCCATGGCGTGACGGCCGACAATGTCGTCGTCGGCGGCCATTCGGCAGGAGGTCATCTGGCGGCGATGATGTTCGCCACCGACTGGGACGCGCTCGGGCTCGCGCAGGATCCGTTCGTGGGAGGCGTCTCGCTCTCCGGCGTCCATGACCTGAAGCCGCTCGTTCTGTTTTCGTACAACAGCGACTTGCGGCTGACCAACGCGGAAGCGGCGCGGGTTTCTCCGGTCAATCACGCAAACCTGTCGCGAGCCCCGCTGCTGATCGCGGTCGGTGGCGCGGAGACGTCCGAATTCCTGCGCCAGTCGCAACTGCTGTGGGATGCCTGGCCGGACAATTGCCGGCCGGCGGCCGGGCCGCTCATCATCGCGGGGAAGCATCATTTCAGCGTTGTCGTCGACTACGCCGATGCGGAAAGTGAATTGACGCAGGCCACCCTGGCGCTGTTCTGAAGAGCTGCAATTGCTCACGGCAACCTCGGAGGGCGGCAAGGCGGCTTTTGATGCTTGTCGTGGCCAGCTCTACCGGCACGCTTGACAACTGACCCACGGTCATTTACGCTGTCCTTCAAGTGACCCGCAGTCATTTAGCGGGTGGAGATCCGGAGGGCAACGATCATGGTCATTCGGCAACGCGCCATCCAGGCCGAAGCCAAGCAGGAGCGTCACGACGCCATCCTGGACGCCGCGGAGCGGCTCTTGTTGCGCTCGCCGGACCGCGTGGCGAATGTGGCGGAGGTCGCCGACGAGGCCGGCCTCGCCAAAGGGACGGTCTATCTCTATTTCCCGAGCAAGGAAGAGTTGCTGCTCGCGGTCCATGAACGCAATATCGACGGTTACTTTCAGGCGCTGATTGCCCGACTTGGAGACAACGGCGCGGTGACCATCGACGACATGCTCGCCCTGACCAACCGCCACATGATCCAGCCGCCGTTGTTTCTCCCGCTTGCTGCGCGATGTTTCGGGATGATGGGACAGGGCGTGCCCACCGAGGTCACGTTCGCGTTCAAGCAACGGATGGCGCAGCGCCTGCAGCATGCGGGCGCCGGACTCGAGCGCCACTTTCCGGATCTCGCTGCGGGCGATGGCGTCGGGCTGCTCCGGCACAGTTATGCGCTGATCATCGGACTGTGGCAGATGTCCGGCGAGTCCGCCGGTGGCGGTTGTGGATTGGGTCCCGCGGCGGCGGACCCGGTGGTCGTCGGCTGGCGGTATCCCGACGAACTTGATACAGCGATGCGCGCCTTATGGGAGGGCACGGTGGGCCGACCTTCGTCAGCCACAAGATGAAAGTGCCGACGATGCACATGCGCCGCCTCGTTTCGCGTGATGCAGGGCGACGTGTCCGACGCCGCGGCATCCGCGTGAGAAGATGGAGTCTGCCATGAAGGTCCTGGTCATCGGTGGCACCCGCGGGGTCGGGCACGAAGTCGTGCTGGCCGCGCACGCCGCAGGCCACGAACTCACCTTGCTCGCGCGCAACGCGGAGCGGATATCGCTGCCGGTGACCGGCGTGCGAGTGGTGGCCGGCGACGCGGGAGATGCGGACGACATCGAACGGGCCGTCGCAGGTCAGCATGCAGTGGTCTGGACCGTCGGCGTGGGACCCACGCGCAAGCCGGTCGAACTCTTTTCGCGGAGCACGCAATTTCTGCTGGCGGCCATGGCAAAACATGGCGTCCGGCGGCTCATTTGCGTGACCGGGGTCGGTGCCGGCGACAGCCGCGGCCATGGCGGCTTTCTCTACGACCGGATACTGCAGCCGCTGTTCATGAAGACGGTATACGAGGACAAGGATCGCCAAGAGGCGCTGTTGCGTGCGAGCGACGTCGACTGGACCATCGTCCGTCCTGCCGCCCTTACCAATCGGCCCGCAACGGGCCTGGTGCGCGCGCTGACCGACCTGGACGGCATCACCGCCGGCAAGGTGTCGCGGGCCGATGTGGCGGGATTTATCGTCGAGAATCTTGCCACCGACGATTTCCGCAAGACCACCGTGCTGCTTACCAGCTAGCGCCGGGTCCGAGGGCGGCGTTGTTCGGCCTTGCTGTAAACTTGGCCCTGCCTCAATCGCTCGTTAATCCTCGAGAATTCGCCCTCATCATGCCCCTTGCCCCGATCCCTGAGATCATTGCCGAGTTGAA
>JAYTIR010000059.1:0-29732 GCA_043731765.1 Burkholderiales bacterium | reverse complement strand
GATTTCCGGGTGCCGGGTGGGGTCGAAGTGTCCGTGTCGAGTGCGACGGCATTCATCCCGAGCGGGACTGTGCGAATATCGTTAAACTGCGCGCACAAGCACGGCGTACCGTGCACTTCGAGTTCGCCGCAATCCGATGGGGCGCCGTGGGTACACCTGCGGCGTTTTGAATGGAGGACCGCATGATTTCGAAATCTTTGCGTACCGCGTTTGTGGTGCTGGCGGCCGTTGCTTTTGTCGCGGCACTCCCGGCGTTGGCCCAACAAGGTAACCGCATCTCGATCACCACGGGCGGCACCGGGGGCGTCTATTACCCGATGGGTGGCGGCATGGCCAACGTGCTGTCGAAGTACGTTCCGGCCCTGCAGGCCACCGCGGAGGTCACCGGTGGCTCCGTCGACAACCTGAAATTGATCGGTGCCGGCAAGGCCGAAGTCGGATTCTCGATGGTCGATGCCGCATGGGAAGCCTCCCAGGGAATCGACAAGTTCAAGGACGGCAAGGTCAACGTGCGAACGCTGATGGTCCTGTACCCCAATAAAATGCAGATCGTGACGATTGACGGCACGGGCATCAACAAGCTCGCGGACCTCAAGGGCAAGCGCGTGTCGACGGGATCGCCGGGCAGTGGGGTTGAAATCGTGGCGCTGCGCGTTCTCGAGGCCATGGGGCTCGACCCCAAGAAGGACCTCAAGCAGGAGCGGCTCGGCGTCGCGGAATCGGTCAACGCAATCAAGGACCGGAAGATCGACGCCTTCTTCTGGGTCGGCGGCGTGCCGACAGCCGCTCTGACCGACCTGGCAGCGACGCCGGGCGTCAAGATGAAGCTGATCGAGCACGCGGAAGTTGTCGACGCGATGAACAAGAAATACGGTCCACTTTATTCGAAGGGCATCATTGCCGCCAACGCCTACCCGGGCATCGACAAGCCGGTCGACAACTTCGACGTGTGGAACATCCTGGTCACCACCGACAAAATGACCGACCAGATGGCGTACAGCATCGTCAAGACACTGATGGAAAAGAAGCCGGAACTGGTGGCGGTGCACAAGGAGGCGGAAAACATCGACCTCAAGAACCAGAAGATCGGCTCGCCGATTCCATTTCACCCCGGGGCGCAGAAGTATTTCGAGGAACGGGGCGTCAAGTTCTGAGCCGTAGAACCCGACAGCAGCGCTATGGAATATGCCGTAATCGGGAGGAGTACTTGTGACCGAAGCTCTCCAAGGGACAGGCGAGCCCCTGACCGTCGAAATCGATGACGCCCGGCTGAAGAAGGCGGAAGAATTCATCGAGGAAGAGGAGGGCGCCACCAGCCGCTTCCGGGGTTGGCTGGGCCGGTTGACGACGGCATTGCTCATTGCCATGTCGCTATTCCACCTCTATGCAGCGGTGGACATCGTCACGGCACAAGTCCTGCGTCCTGTGCACGTAGGCTTTGTGCTGCTGCTGGTATTCCTGCTGTTCCCGATCGCGAAGCGCTTCCGCAACCGCCTGATGTGGTGGGACGTGGTCGGTGCGGTACTGGGCGTCGCGACGATCGCGTACCTGCTCGCCGGAGGCGACGAATTCTGGGACCGCAACACGCTGCCCAGCACGACCGATACCTTGTTCGGCGCCATGTTCGTGCTGCTGATTCTCGAGGCCGTTCGTCGAACTTCCGGCTGGATCATGGTCGGCGTGATCTCGTTATTCCTGCTCTATGCGTTTGTCGGGCCGTGGTTGCCGGGTTCGTGGCAGCACCGGGGATACGACATCTCGAGCATGACCGGGTTCCTGTACCAATCGCTCGAGGGCATCTTCGGCACCGCAGTGGACGTCTCGTCGAGCCTTATCATCCTGTTCACCATCTATGGCGCGTTCCTGCAGCAGTCGGGCGCCGGAAAATTTTTCCTCGACTGGAGTTTCGCCGCGATGGGCGGCAAGCCGACGGGCGCAGGGCGGACCGTGGTGCTGGCGTCGTTTCTGTTGGGCGGGCCGTCCGGGTCCGGTGTGGCGACGACAGTGACTATTGGCTCGGTGGCCTACCCGATGCTGGCGCGGGCAGGGTATGGCAAGGACGCTGCAGGAGGTCTACTCGCGGCGGGCGGACTGGGCGCAATCATTTCGCCGCCGGTGCTGGGCGCGGCGGCGTTCCTGATCGCCGAATTTCTGAAGATCAGCTACCTCGACGTGCTGCTGATGGCAACCGTCCCGACGATCCTCTATTACCTGTCGCTATTGCTGATGGTCGAGATCGACGCGCGCAAGTTCGGCATGCCCGAAATCGCCGTGAAGGTGGAAATCGGGCTCGCGGAACTGACCCGGAAATACTGGTACCACTTTCTTTCGCTGGCCTCGATCGTCGTCTTCATGGTCCTGGGCTTTTCGCCGATTCTCTCGGTTTTCTATGCGACGGTCGTGACCTATCTTGCGTCCTTCCTCCGCCGCGACACCGCCATGGGCGTGAAAAAACTGCTGGTGGCGCTGAAGGACGGTTCCGGTCAGATGCTCAACGTGGCCGCGACCTGCGCCGCGGCCGGGATCATCGTCGGCGTGGTCGCCAAGACGGGACTCGGCCTCAAGTTCAGCGCGATCATCATCGGATACGCGGGCGGCAGCCTGCCGCTGACTACGCTTTATACGGCGTTGATCGTGTGGGTCATTGGCCTGGCCGTCCCGGTGACGGCCAGTTACATCATTTGCGCGGTGATCGCCGCACCGGCGTTGACCAAACTCGGCGTGCCCGATTTCGCCGCGCACATGTTCATTTTCTACTACGCAGTGCTGTCGGAGGTGTCTCCGCCCACCGCATTGTCGCCGTTCGCGGCCGCTGCGATCACCGGCGGCGACCCCTACAAGACGACCATGCAATCGTGGAAATACACTTTGCCGGCGTTCGTTGTGCCGTTCATATTCGTGCTTGACCCGGCTGGCGTCGCGCTGCTCCTGAAGGTGCCGCCGGACGCCTCGTGGTTGCATGTCGCCTGGATCACCGCCACGGCCGTTCTTGGTATCGCCGCGCTGGCGGCGGGCGTGCAGAAGTGGCTGTTGCGCGCCTGCAGCCAGTTGGAGCGGTGGGTCCTGGTGCTCTCCGGGCTGCTCCTCATCTATCCAGCGCAGCTCGCCGACTGGATCGGCATCGCGGGCATTGCGGTGGTGCTCCTGTGGCAGAAATTTGGAACGCAAACCGCAAAAGTGGGGGGAGCTTGAGTCCCGTGCGCAAGGTCGACCAACTGTTCGCTCGCTATGGCGAATCGCACCGCAATCCGGCCAACAAGGCGATTCACTGGATATGCGTTCCGCTCATCACCTGGAGCGCGCTCGCGGTCTTGTGGGCATGGTCCCCCATGGCCGCGTATGTCGGGATCGGTCTTGCAATCGCGTTCTACGCATGGTTGTCGCCGTCGATCGCGCTGGGGATGCTCGTTGTCTTCGCGCTGATGGTGTACCCGCTGACGCTGCTCGGAACCCGCGTGCTCATCGTGGCATTGGTCGTGTTCGTGCTGGCGTGGATCGGGCAATTCATCGGCCACATGATCGAAGGCAAGAAGCCGTCGTTCTTCGAGGATGTGAAGATGCTGCTGATCGGGCCGGCATGGTTGCTCGGTTTCATCTACCGGCGCGCCGGTATTTCCTACTAAGCCGCCACGTGCATCCCGGCCGCCTCCAGCGCGGCGTGCAATTCCTTCACGTGCGCATGGCCGGTGGTTTCGACCACGCAGTTGACCCGAACGGCCGACAGGTCGGGGCCGGAAAACGCGCGGTCGTGCACGATCTCCTTGACTGACGCGCCGGTCGACGCGATCAATTCGGCCAACCGCGCGAGTCCGCCAGGCCGGTCGCTGATCGAAACGGTGAAACGCGACACGCGGCCGTCCGCGACCAATCCTACCTCGATGATGCGGCCGAGTATCGTGAGGTCGATGTTGCCGCCGCATAACGTGAGTACCACCTGCTTGCCCTTGAGATTGTCGAGTTTGCCCGCGAGGAATGCGGCGAGCGGTGCGGCGCCGCCCCCTTCGACAACGCTTTTTTCCAACTCGATCAGGCGCAGGATCGCGAGCGCGATATGCGCCTCGTCAACGGTCACGACCTGATCCACGACCTTCTCCAACACGGCAAAGGGCAGCTTGCCGAGCAGAGGCACGGCGAGGCCGTCCGCCAGTGTCGGTGAGAGCTTTATAGTCACCGGATGCCCGGCGGCTCGCGCCGCGGTGAAACAGGCGGCATGGTCCGGTTCGACGCCGACGACGTGCACCTGTGGTCGCAGGGCCTTGACCACCGTGCCGATGCCTGCGAGCAGTCCGCCACCACCCACTGGAACGACAATGGCTTCCACGTCCGGCGCCTGCTCGAGAATTTCGAGTGCCATCGTGCCCTGGCCCGCCATCACATCGGTGTTGTCGAATGGATGAATGAACGTGAGTCCCTTGCTTTGGGCAATTTCCTCCGCGAGTACGCGCGACTCGCCCAGGTCCGCGCCGTGCAGGATGACGTTGGCGCCCAGATGCCGGCAATTGGAAACCTTGACGAGCGCCGCGAACTTCGGCATCACCACGGTGACGGGGATCCTGAGCAGGCTGCCGTGGTAGGCGATGCCCTGTGCATGGTTGCCCGCCGAGGCCGCGATCACGCCGCGCTTGCGTTGCTCGTCCGTCAACAATAGCAACGCATTGCGCGCACCGCGCTCCTTGAAGCTGCCGGTGCGCTGCAGATAATCAAGTTTGCAGAAGATATGCGCGCCCGTGAGTTGCGACAAGGGCATCGACTCGACGCAGGGCGATACGTAAATGCCACCGGCGATGCGCTCGCGGGCGGCCTCGATGTCGGCCAGGGTAAGCAGGACAGGCATGGTCAGAAGGGAAGTGTGACGCCGGGCTTGGCGCGAGCAAGCACAACGCGGAATTCGTCCTGGATACGCGCGAGCGCTGCGGCGTTGTCGGCCTCGAACCGCAACACGATGACCGGCGTCGTGTTCGACGCGCGCGCCAGGCCGAAGCCGTCGGCGTATTCGACGCGCAGCCCGTCGAGTCGAATCACCTCGCTCGATCCGGGAAACGTCTCGGTCTCGGCCATTCTGGCGATCAGCGCGTGCGCCTCGCCTTCGGCGCACGGCACGTTCAACTCCGGCGTCGACAGCGCGTCGGGCAGCGCATCGAGCACCGCCGATGGATTGGCGTGGCGCGACAGGATCTCCAGCAACCGCGCGCCCGCATACAGGCCATCGTCGAATCCGTACCAGCGCTCGCCGAAGAAGGTATGGCCGCTCATCTCTCCCGCCAGCGCCGCATGCACTTCCTTCATCTTGCCCTTGATCAGCGAATGCCCGGTTTTCCACAGCAGCGGCACGCCGCCGTGCCGCGTGATCCACGGCTTCAGGTTGCGCGTCGACTTGACATCGTAGATGACGGTTGCACCCGGGCTGCGTTCGAGCAGGTCGGCGGCGAACAGCATCAACTGGCGATCCGGATAGATGATGTGGCCGTCGCGCGTGACCACGCCTAACCGGTCGCCGTCGCCGTCGAAGGCCAGGCCCAGCTCGCAGTCACCATCGCCAAGCCTTGCAATCAGGTCGCGCAGATTGGCCGGCTGCGAAGGATCGGGGTGATGGTTGGGAAAGCGGCCATCGACTTCGCAGAAGAGTTCCACCACCGTACAGCCCAAACGCGTGAACAACGCCGGTGCGAATGCGCCCGCGACGCCGTTGCCGCAGTCCACGGCAATCTTCAGCGGCCGCGCCAGTTTCAGATCAGTGACGATGCGGTCGAGATAGGCCGGGACGATGTCGACCGCGCGGTATTCACCTTGTCCTTCGAGCAGCGCTCCGCTTTCGATGCGTACGCGCAACGCCTGGATGTCATCGCCCGACAACGTGTCGCCCGCCACGACCATCTTGAGCCCGTTGTAATCCGGCGGGTTGTGGCTGCCGGTGACCATGACGCTGCACCCGGTCTTCAGGTGATGCGAGGCGAAATAGGTCATCGGCGTCGCCACCATGCCGAGGTCGATGACGTTGGCGCCAGCAGCGCGAATGCCGTCGGATAATGCGGACAGCAGTTCCGGACCCGACAGCCGTCCATCGCGCCCGATGGCAAACGTATCGCTGCCGCGTTCCCGCGCGAGCGATCCCACGGCCTGGCCGACCGCGCGCACGATGGCCGGCGTGAGCGTGCGGCCGACGATGCCGCGAATATCGTAGGCCTTGAAGATCTCACGGGGGAGAGCGGTCATGGCAGGGTGTGGAGAATCACTGGCGCCGGTAGCGTAGTTTCGCACGCCCGGCTGCTCGCCCGTTGGCAATCCTCGCTCAGCGACCCTCGGCGAAAAAAGTCGTGACCCGCTGCGCCAGCCATTGGATATCGCCGGGAACGGGCGGGGTCGCGAAGCCCGCATGACCGCCGTGTTCGGGTTGCAGGAGCACGATCGACGCGCTCACCTGCTGCGCATCGGGCAGCGACGCACCCGGCACAAACGGATCGTTCTTCGCGTTGATTACGAGTGTCGGCAATACGGCGTCGCGCAACCATGGCTTCGACGACCCGCGCGTCCAGTAATCGTCGGCACCGGCAAAGCCGTGCACTGGCGCGGTGAAGGCGTCGTCGAATTGCCACAACATCGATGCACCGGCGACACGCCGCGCGTCGAACAACCCGGGAAAGCGGCGCTCCATGGCGAGCGCCTTGGGCTTCAATGTCCGCAGGAACGCCTTGACGTACATCAGGCGATTGAGTCCCTGGTCGATCGAGATGCCCGACGCCATCAGGTCGAGCGGCGTGGACGCAGCCGCTGCCGCTGCAATGGTTTTGGCGGCGTCGGCGCCGGCGCGGCCGACCCAATTCAACAGCGCGCTGCCGCCTAGTGACACGCCAAAGGCAAAGACGGGTGTGCGAGGATCCACGCGCGCACGCGCCGCGGCCAGCATCACGGCGATCTCCGCATGGTCTCCGGAGTGGTACGCGCGGGGCATGCGATTGGGTTCGCCGCCGCAGCCGCGAAAATGCGGCACGACACCGCGCCAGCCCATGGCCCGGAGCCGCGCCATCATCGCCAGCGCGTAATGGGACCTGGAGCTGCCTTCAAGTCCGTGGAACAGCACGACCAGCGGCACGTCGGCCGCGCGCGGCGTGGCATCGACCAGCCAATCGAATATCCAGAAATCGCCGTCGGGCGTGTCGACGTGTTCGCGCCGGTAGGAAACGTCGGGGCTGCGCAGCAGCACCGGATAAATGGTCTGGGCATGACCACCAGGCAGCCAGAAGGGCGAGTCGTACGCGACAGGAAAATCGGCGGGCGCAGGCGATCGCATCGGCTCTTCCGAATCAGACTGCCAGCGCCCGCTCGAGCCGCCGGGCGATCGTCTTCACGATCTTTACGCGCGCGAAATACTTGTCCTCGGCCTCGACCAGCGTCCACGGTGCCAATTCGGTCGACGTGCGGTCGACCATGTCCGCGACGGCCTGCTCATACGCGCCCCATTTCTTCCGGTTGCGCCAGTCATCCTGCGTGATCTTGAAGCGCTTGAACACCGTTTTCTCGCGGGCCTTGAAGCGCTTGAGTTGCTCCTCCTTGCTGATCTGCAGCCAGAATTTGCAGACGACAGTACCGGCGAGAACCAGTTCCTCCTCGCTCGGTGCAGCGATGGGGACGATGACGAATTGACGCGCATCGAACGGCGTCGCCACGCGCCGGATGGCGCCGCCCTTGCCCGCGGCATCCGAACCCTCGAAAGCCAGGATCAGCGAGCGGTCACGAAACGCCTTGCGCTGCGTGAGCCGCGCGAGCCTGGCCTGCCACTTCGCGAGATCCTGCTCGTAGGTTTTCTCGTCGAGCTTCTGGGAGAGATCGAGACGGCGGATCAACGCGACGTTGCCGATGACCGACGGTGCCGGCGCCACCACGGCCCGCGGCGCGGGCCTGGCACTCGCATTGATCCTGACCATCGCCTGATGCAGGATCTTGCCCACGGTCAGGTTGCGATAATTGGGATCGGTCCCTTCGACGACATACCACGGCGCCGGGCCGATCGACGTCTCGCGCAGCATCTGCTCCCACACGTTGTGGTTCTTGTTGTAGTGCTTGAGGGCCTCCTTGTCGATGGCGGTCACGCGCCAGCGCGTCTTCTGGCTGGACGCCAGTTCATGCAGCCGCTGCTTCTGGCCCGCCTTGGACAAATGGATCCAGAACTTGAGCAACACGATGCCCTCGTCGGTGAGCATCTGTTCGTATTGCCGCACGTCCTGGAGATGGGCATTGAATTGCGCGTTCGTCACTTCGTGGCGGACATGGGCATTGACCAGCTGCCGATACCGCGCCTTCAAGAAGATGCCGACCTTGCCGCGGGGAGGCAGCGCGCGCCAGTAGCGCCATCCCAGCGGACGTGCATCCTCTTCGGACGCACCGGATCCAAACGCATGGGTGCGGATGAATCGGGGGTCCATCCACTCGTTCAACTTGTTGGCGGTCTGGCCGCGGCCGCCGCCTTCGAGACCGCTGATCAGGACCAGGATCGGCCCGCGCTGCGTGGCGCCCATCTCGTACTGCCCGTTGAGCAGCGCCTCGCGCAGTTTCGTTTCCTCACGCGCGTAGGTGGCTTTGGCAACCTGGTGGCCGACTTCCGCCGATTCCAGCATCGTGTCCCCCTGCCAGCCGTTTCGCTAATCGCGCGACCAGAACGGCTTGGCCCGCGCGAATGCAGCCCAGGCGGCATCGAGTGCCGCGCTCCGCGCACTTCCTTGCGCGGCGGCCCATCCGCTGAACGCCGCCGCAGCCGGAGACGCCGCACCGGCCAGTTCGCCGGCAAGCCGCGCGGCCACCGCGGCATCGTTCCACGCGCCGAGTTCTTCCTGCAACGCCGTCAGCGCGCGGCGATAGGCGCGGGTTCGTTTTTTTGCAAACAGCGGCGCGAAGAACTCCGTTGCGTACCGCAGCTTTTTTCCGGCCAGGCGCGCGGCGTGCCGGGTCTCCGGAGCAGCGTGCGCAAGATCGTGTCCCAACGCCAGCAACGCACGATGGCGGCGTTTGAGCAGCGGCCGCGCGACATCGCGTGCACGTGCGGCGAGAGCGGCTGGGGCGGGACTGCCGATCACCGGTGATGAGGCCAGCGTCGCGGCCGCCAGTACCAGTCGCAGTAAGCGCGCCGAGCCGACAGCTGCGCGTGCGGCAACCCGTGCTTCGTCGCGTCGCGCGGCCGCTTGGGTGGCAAGGGCGCGCAAGGCGGGCTTTAGCGCGCTGGCATTGCTGCTCCGCCCAACGGCCGTAGTAAATGCTGGCAACGTTTCGAGCGTGAACACGTCGTTATCGCGTGCCTGCCCGAGAACCTGCGCGAGCCAGCGCAACTCCACGCGCAGCGGTTCGATGCGGGTCGGCGCCATGGACTTGGCCGCGAGCGCCAGGCACGCGCGGAGCCTCCGCACGCCGATGCGCATCTGGTGGAGCCACTCCGGATCGTCTTGCGTCAGCACGCCGCCCGCGTTGCCTTCGACTTGCGCCAGACACGCGCGGATGATCGCGGCAAAGCCCACGGCCGCGCTCGCATCCTGGCCAAGTGGCGCGTCCTCCGCGCGCAGCGGTTCCGCCATGCGCGGATGGCGAAGCGCATAGCCGCGCTCGGCTTTGGTGAGCGGTTCAAGCGCCAGCGGGACATCGGCTGCGAGCGCGTATGCGAGTTCATAGAGCCGGGTCGCATCGCCGGCCTCCAGCTCGAGTTCGATTTCGTGGATCGGCGCGTGCATTCGCTGCCCGTCCACGTCGGCGTGGACGTCCCCGGTATCGATGCACAGCAGCGCCATCGTGCTGTCGGCGAACGCAAGCGGGATGGTCGTGCGCATGAATTCGGTGGTGAATTGCGCTTCGAGGCCGCGTTTTTCCGCCTTGCCCAGCGCACGGCGAAACGGCGTGGTGGCGAAGCGCAGCGGATCGAGCCGGAATGAGGACACCGGCCACTCGAATTCAGTGCGCGTCGTCAAGCCGCCGGCACTTCCTTTCTCGGCCCGGCCCTTGACGGTCTGCAGCCACGCACGGCCATCGCGCCGCAAGCGCAACGCGACACCTGCCTTGGCAAGGTCAAGGTCGTCGGTATCGTAGTAGGTGGATGTGAGTCGCGACTTGCGCGACGGGCCGCGCCGCAACGCCCTCAACAGCGGATGGCGAGCTAGGCGGGCGACCGCCTCCGGCGTTATCGCCAGCTTCAACTCCGTTTCCACCGGCACAGCGGTCACCGCGGAACTGCGCCTTTCGCTCACGCCGCGTCGGTCAGGATGACGCGGCGCGCGCGAACGGCCTCCGCGAGTTCGCGCAGCAAGCCTTCCGTCGCCTCCCAGCCGATGCATGCGTCGGTGATCGATATCCCGTAGCGAAGCGCCTGTCCCGGCACGAGGTCCTGGCGCCCGGCATTGAGATGGCTTTCGATCATCACGCCGAAGATGCGCGCATCGCCACCCGCGATCTGGCCCGCGATGTCGCGGGCAACATCCACCTGCCGTTCGTGCTGTTTCTGGCTGTTCGCGTGCGAGCAGTCGATCATCACGCGCGCCGCGAGCCCGGCGTGCGCGAGTTCGTTGCAGGTCGCATCCACGCTCGCAGCGTCGTAGTTCGTCGTCTTGCCGCCGCGCAGGATGATGTGGCAGTCCTCGTTGCCCGCCGTGTGCACGATGGCCGAGTGGCCGCCCTTGGTGACCGAGAGAAAATGGTGCGGCGCAGATGCGGCCTTGACGGCGTCGACGGCAATGCGCACGTCGCCGTTGGTGCCGTTCTTGAATCCGACTGGGCACGACAGGCCCGATGCGAGCTGGCGGTGCACCTGGCTCTCCGTGGTGCGCGCGCCGATGGCGCCCCACGCGATCAGGTCGGCGATGTATTGCGGCGTGATCATGTCCAGATATTCCGTTCCCGCGGGCAGGTCGAGTTCGTTGATCTCGAGCAGGATCCGCCGCGCGAGGCGCAGTCCGTCGTTGATGCGGAAGCTGTCGTCCAGCCGCGGGTCGTTGATGAGACCCTTCCAGCCCACCGTCGTGCGTGGTTTTTCGAAATAGACGCGCATCACCACGATCAGCGCTTCGGCCAATTCATTCTTGATCGCGGCCAGGCGCGCCGCGTAATCGAGGGCGGCGTCGTAGTCGTGGATCGAACACGGGCCGACCACGACCAGCAGGCGATCGTCCGCGCCATGCAGGACGCGATGGATGGCCTGCCGAGCCTCGAAGGTGGTTGTCGCCGGGCGTTCGGAGGCCGGGAATTCGCGCAACAGATGCGAGGGCGGAACGAGTTCCGTGATCTCCCTGATCCGGGTGTCGTCGATCGGCCGGGATACGGTCGGCGGCTTGTCGATGGCGGCGTGTTGGCGGCGGGTGGTGGAGGTCGGCACGGGACGGGTTCCGAAAGGTTTTTCGCAGCTAAAACAATATATTACCGGCTTCCGGCCGGCAGGGGCTCCATTGTGCCACGACCGGTGCTGCGGCGCAGGATGGCGTCGACGCAACACTTGGTTCGGTCGGTCGGCGAATTCGTTGCCTCGCGCGTCAGGGACGCTGCAGGATGTCGTAGACTGCTTTCGAGACCCCGGACCATGGCCGGCAAGCAATGGTATGGCGGGCGAAATTGTCTGCGACCCGAACGTCGATCAATTTGGAGGAAACCCCATGAACAAACTGTTGATGCTGATGGCGGCATGTACGTTCGCTGCCGCACCGGCCTTTGCCGCGGATACTGCCGCGCCGGCCGCGCCGAATGCGCAGCAGGAAAAGATGAAGGCCTGCAACACCAAGGCCGCGGGCAAGACCGGCGACGACCGCAAGCAATTCATGAGCACCTGCCTTTCCGCCAAGCCGGCTCCGCCGCCCAAGGCTGAAAGCAAGATGTCGATGTGCAATAAGCAGACGGCGGGGATGTCGGGCGACGCCCGCGCCAAGGCGCAATCAGAATGCATGAAGGGCCCCGCCAAGGCGCCCTGAACGGTTTCAAGAGGTGGTTTTACAGCAGGGCTTCATGTCGCATCAGAGTTGCTGAACACGACCGGGTGACCTCCTGTCCACTCGGCCGAGCTGACAAGGCCGCATCGGGTAACCGAATGCGGCCTTGTTTTTGGGCGGTGCAAACCGTGTGGTCAGCCGCTGAATCGGCAGAGATATTGAAACAAGACATTCTAATACAATGTGTTACCTCCGTTATCTGAGGAATCGATGAAGGGTATCTGAAAGTACGATTGGCGTTGTTCGACGTCCGAAACTATCTTGACATGGTGCAGCGCAACATTCGTATCCTGGCTGCGGGGTTCAATACCCTTTCCATGACGGAGGTTGGCATGAACGACTACGACATCGATCCCGACGTGTTCGCCGCACACGTCCGTGAAGCGCAACGGACGCGCAGCGAGGCCATTCGCGCGCTCTTTGTCATGTTGTGGGTGAAATTGGCGGGACTCGGCGCCTCGATCGGCGGGCTGGCCCGTTCCTTGGGGCGCCGCCGCAAGTGGAACCTGTCGGTACCCGCACCGCACCGTTGAAAATGGATCAGCGCATGGCCTGTGCAGCGCCGCTTCCGGCGCATGCGGCGAACGGTTTGCCGATACCCAGGCACGGTTCCTATCGCGGTCTGGGTGTCGGCGGTTTTCACCGCCTGCATTATTGTGATTGGGGGCGCCGAGACAATCCGCGCGTCGTGGTCTGCGTGCATGGCTACAGCCGCCACGCGCGGGACTTCGATTTCCTGGCGCGCGCGTTGTCCGCGGATTTTCGCGTGATCTGCCCCGACCTCGCGGGCCGCGGCGAAAGCGACTGGCTCGGGACGGCAATGGAGTACAGCTTCCCGCAAATGCTCGCCGACCTCAACGTGTTGCTGTCGCGACTTGACGTGACGGAAGTGGATTGGGTCGGAACGTCGCTGGGCGGACTACTCGGCATGTACCTCGCGGCGCAACCGGGCACGCCGATACGGCGGCTGGTGATGAACGACGTCGGCGCATTCGTCCTTTCCGATTCGCTGCCGCCGTTGCCCAGCCTGTATTTCTGGGATGTGTGGAACAAGGTCAGGTGTCCCACGATGCTGTTGCGCGGAGAGCACTCGAAGGTCTTCCCGCAATCCGTGGCGGAGTAGATGCTCATCCAGCATGAGGGCACGCAGCTGGTGGAGATTCCCGGCTGCGGCCATGCTCCCTTGCTGATGTCCCCAATGGAAATTGACGTCATCGGCCGCTTCCTCGATGCGGATGCGGTAACGCCTGGCGTGGAGGCGGACGCGCTGCAACCGGCGTGATCCCCTCAGACCTTGCGGATCAGCAAGCCCTTGAGGTAATCGCCTTCCGGAAAATTCAGCGCCACCGGGTGGTCGGCGCCGGCGGTGAGGTGCGCGATGATCTGCGCGTCGGCGTGTGCGTCCAGCGCCGCGCCTGCGACGATCTTCTGGAACAGTTCGGCGGAAATCCCGCCCGAGCACGAGAACGTGGCGAGCAGTCCGCCCGCCGCCAACAGTTTGAAGGCGAGGAGGTTGATGTCCTTGTACGCGCGCGCTGCGCGCTCCGCATGCAACGCGGTGGGTGCGAATTTCGGCGGGTCGAGGAGGATCAGGTCGAACGTGGCGCCCGCATCGCGCAGCCGGCGCAGTTCCGAGAACACGTCGGCCTCGATCCATTCGGCGCGCGTGGCATCGAGCGCCACGTTGCGCGCGAGGTTGTCGCGGGCCATGTTCAATGCGTCACCCGAACTGTCGATGGAAAGCACGGACGTCGCTCCCCCGGCGAGCGCCGCCAGTGAAAACCCGCCGGTATAGCAAAAGGCGTTGAGCACACGCCGGCCCGTCGCGTGCCGGCGTATCAACTTTCTGTTGTCGCGCTGGTCGAGATAGAAACCGGTCTTCTGTCCGGTCACTACGTCCACGCGGTAGTTGAGGCCGTCCTCGACGATGGCCACGACGTCCGGCAGAGCGCCCACGATCGCCCCGGCGCGCACCGGCAGCCCTTCGAGCGCACGCACTTCCGCGTCGGAGCGTTCGAACACGCAATGCACGCCGGTGGCCCCGGTCAACGCCGCCGCGAGAACGTCACGCCAGCGCTCGGCGCCCGCGGACAGGCATTGCAACACGACGACGTCGCCGTAGCGATCCGCAATGACACCGGGAAGGCCGTCGGATTCGCCATGTATAATCCGGCCGGCCGTATGCGAAGTGTCGAACAGTGACCAGCGGGCCGCAGCCGCGCGCGCGACGGTTTGCGTGAAGAACGCGGCATCAATCGTCTCCTGCGGATCGAATGACCACACGCGTGCGCGAATTTGCGATGACGGGGAATACGCGGCGCGTGCGAGAAATGTTCCATCGGCTGCGACGACGGTCACGGTGTCGCCGGAGGCTGGCTCGCCCTCGACGCGTTCGACCGCGCCGGAGAAAATCCACGGGTGACGCAGGCGCAGCGACCTTTCCCGCCCGGGTGCGAGTACCAGCGCGGGTCCGATGTCGAGGCCGGCGCTGGTGGAGCGTGCGACGGCACGTGCCTCGCGCGGAGTGTGACGGGGAGGGCGGCGATCGACTTTCGTCCGCACCGAGTTGTCTGCCATTACCCGACGTTGACGCCGAACAAATGGCCGATTGCAAAGGTCACGCCACCCGCCAATGCGCCCAGTGCCAGCGTGCGCAATCCGGAAAGCCAGGCGCTGCGGCCAGTGAAGAGAGACAACACCGCACCTACGCCGAAAAGTGTCACTCCCGTGACGCCAATCGCGATGGACAAGGCCGCGGTACCTGCTGCAAGAACAAACGGCGCAAGCGGCACTGCCGCGCCTGCGGCAAACGCGCCGAACGAGCTCGCCGCTGCGCCCAGCGGGGACCCCAATTCGCCGGGATTGAGTCCCAGCTCCTCGCGTGCGAGCGTATCGAGCGCAGTTTCAGGATCGCTCACCAGGCGTTGCGCCAGTTGTTCTGCCTCGCGCTGCGGCAGACCCTTGGCGACATAGATCAACGCGAGTTCCTGCGCTTCCGCCTCCGGATACTCGTTCAGCTCGTCACGCTCCAGTGCGATCTGGTATTCGTACAACTCGCGCTGCGAGCGGACCGAAACGTATTCGCCCGCGGCCATCGCGAAGGCACCGGCCGCGAGCCCTGCCACGCCGGAGAGAAGCACCAGATGCGGATCGGAGTTGGCGCCCGAGACGCCGAGAATGAGGCTGGCATTCGACACCAGACCGTCGCTCACGCCGAATACGGCCGCGCGCAGGTTGCCGCCGCCACCCAAGTTGCGGTGGCGATGTTCGACACCGCTGCCCGCCGTCGGCGTCGCGTGGCCGCCCTCGTCGCCAACCGGGCTGCCATAGATCACCATCCCGCGCACTTTCATCGCGGCCAGAACGCCGCGCAACCGGCGCGGGCCCAGCCAATGCACCAGGCGCGCAACGAGTTTCGCTCGCCCGTCCGGAACATAGGGACCGGGCGCGGGGTGACCTCGCGCCGTCAGCTGGGCGCGCCAGATCGCTGCCTGTGCTTCGGCCTCGATCGCGAGTCGCGCGAAGAGGGCGGCACGTGGCGTGCCGGATTCGGCCTGTGCGCAGGCGCGGTACAGAAACGCGGAGCGTTGCTCCTCCCCCCAGCTTTCGAGCGGGTTCATTGCGGCTCCGCCGCAAAGGCCGTGCGCAGCGCCTCGATGCGTTTGCGGTTGACGCCGAAATCGCTGCGGCCCAGACGAGACGCCGAGCGAACGTCGATTGCCTGCCGCGCGGGATCGGCTGCGAATTCGACGTCGTCGACAAACCCCATCACCGGCGTTTGAAACGTGGCGTAGATATAGTCATCGCGTCGCGTAACGAGGGTTGCGCCCTGTTGCCGCGAAATGACTTGCGCGAGACGCGCCATCGCGGCGGTCGCTTCGCCGTCGTACGTGAGCGGCGCGATGCGATGACCCTCATCCTTTGCCTGGCTGCTGACGCAGTTGGGCGTTTCGGGACAGGGTGCAAGCCTGCCCGCGTTTACACCGAGGTTGGTGGGTGGCGTTCCGGAAAAAAGATTACCGAACAACGCGGCCATTGCGGTTCCCGAAAGCAACAGCAGCAGGAGGGCAATGAGTCGGACGACGCGCATGGCCGATCATGCCGCAGGCTGTCCCGCGGCCAGTATGGCGCCGATGCGCGCCATGACCTCAGGCGAAAGTTTTGCCACGACGTCCAATGCCTTCATGTTTTCCAAGACTTGCGCCGGGCGGCTCGCGCCCGTGATGACCGAAGTGACATGCGGGTTCTTGAGGCACCACGCAAGCGACATCTGCGCCAGTGTGCAGCCGAGTTCCGCGGCGATCGGCGCCAGTTTTTTCACGGTCGCGATTTTCGCAGGTTCGACAATGCGCTCGGCGAGCCATTCGTAACCCTTCAGGTTGGCGCGTGAGTCCTTGGGGATGCCGTCGTTGTACTTGCCGGTGAGGAGGCCGGAGGCCAGCGGGCTCCAGATCGTCGTGCCCAGACCCAGTTCATCGTAGAGCCGCGCGTACTCCTGTTCGACGCGTTCGCGGTGAAAGAGGTTGTACTGCGGCTGTTCCGTGACGGGTTTATGCCAATGATGCCGGTCCGCAATGTGCCACGCGGCGGTGATTTCGGCCGCGCTCCACTCCGACGTGCCCCAGTAATTGGCCTTGCCAGAGGAAATGATGTCCGACATGGCGCGCACGGTTTCCTCGAGCGGCGTCTCCGGATCGGGACGATGACAGTAGATGAGGTCGACGTATTCGAACTTCAATCGCGCAAGCGAGCCATCGATCGCCTGCATCAGGTATTTCCGGTTCAGCGTGTTCTTCTCGTTGGGACCGTCGTTGAGTCCCCAGAAGAACTTGGTCGAGACGATGTAGGACGAGCGGCGCCAGCCCGCTTTCCTGAACACCTCGCCCATGATGATTTCCGACTGGCCCTTCGCATAAGCTTCGGCGTTGTCGAAGAAATTAACGCCGGCGTCATAGGCGGCAGCCATGCATTCGCGCGCCTGGTCGCTTCCCATCTGATTGCCGTACGTAACCCAGGAGCCGAAGGAGAGTTCGCTCAACTTGAGTCCGGAACGTCCGAGCCTGCGGTAATTCATTGCGGTCATTGGAGGTCTTTGCATAGGAGCGCGGGCCGGGAAGCGGCACGCGCGTTAGAATCCGGCGTTGTCATTCTAACTTAAGGCTCTCCACGTGCCCGCCCGCCGCATTGGCCGTTCCCGCGCATTGCCGCCCCTCGACGTCGAAGCGCTCTGGCAGATCAAGCGCATCGGCAATCCGACGCTGTCGCCGGACGGGCGCGTCGCCTGCGCGGCCGTTACGTCGTTCGCGATGGAAACCAACGAAAGCAGGACCGAACTCTGGTTGTTTCCTGCCGGCATGGGCGAAGTCGATGTTTCGGGCAACGTGATCGGAACGAACACGGGACGCGCGCGGCGCCTGACGGCGGGAGACAAGGACAGTGAGCCTCGCTGGTCCCCTGATGGCAAGTGGATCGCCTTCACCGCCAAGCGCAAGGATGACATCGAGCCGCAGGTTTACCGGATCGCCCCCGACGGCGGTGAGGCGGAACGCGTCACCAAGATTGCAACGGGAACGGCAGCGCTCAAATGGTTCCCCGACAGCAAGCGCATCGCGTTCGTGTCCTGGACCTGGCCTGACTTGCGCACCGACGCGGCGCAGGCCAAACGCCTCAAGGAGCGCCGCGAATCGAAAGTGAAGGCGCACGTGACCGAACGTTCCGCCACGCGCTATTGGGACCACTGGCTCACCGACGGCCGGGAGCCCCACGTGTTTTCGTGCGACGCGCGCACCGGACACAGCGAGGATCTTCTGGCGGGCTTGAATCTCGCCCTGCCGCCATGGGATCCCTCGGCGGAGGGCTACGACATCGCGCCGGACGGGCGGCAGCTTGCGATCACCGCGGATCTGGGCGAAGAGCCGGAATTCATGAACCAGCGCGACATCGTCACCGTCGATCTCGCGACGCGCCGCAAGCATGTGCTGACCACGTCGACCGGCACCGATGACTCGGGGCCCGTCTATTCACCGGACGGCAAGTGGCTCGTCTTCAGTTCCTGCGATACCGACCGGGCGTTCAACGACCAGGGGCATCTGACTCTTCTGATGCGCCGCGGCGGAAAAATTTGCGCACTGGCGTCGAAGTTCGACCGCGCGGCAATGCATGTGCAGTGGTGCGCCGATTCCACGGCGCTGTTGTTCCTGGCCGAGGATCGCGGCCGCGTCGGCCTCTATCGATTGCCGCTGGCGGCTGCGCAACCGGATTTGCTTGTCCCGGGCGGTGTCATCTCCGGTTTCGCGCGCTCGCGCGTTGGCGGTGTCCTGACATTCACCCGCGCGTCGACGAGCCATCCGCCGCAACTCTTCGCGGCCCGCGGCGACGGCAGCGCCTCGCGGGCAATCGAGACGTTGAATCGCGCGTTGCTGGCGCGGCATGCGCAAGGCGAGGTGCGCGAATTCACGATCAAGGGTTGGCACGGCGAGCCGGTGCAGGTGTGGGCCATATATCCGCCGGGGTTCGATCCGAAGAAGAAATGGCCGCTCCTGCATTCGATCCATGGCGGTCCGCATGCGGCGCATCAGGATGGCTGGCACTTTCGCTGGAACACGCAGGTGTTTGCCGGGCGCGGTTACGTGGTCGTGTGCGTCAACTATCACGGCTCGTCCGGATTCGGGCAGAAGTTCCTGGAAACGATCACGTGCCGTTACGGCGAAAAGGAATACGCCGACACCGAAGCCGCGACCGACTTCATGCAAAAGCAGGGTTACATCGACCGCTCGCGGCTGGTTGCCGCTGGCGGCAGCTACGGCGGCTACATGGTCGCGTTCATGAACGGCCACACGGACCGGTACAAGGCCTATGTGTGCCACGCCGGGTGTTACGACTGGGTGAGCATGATGGCGACCGACGCGTTCCCGTTCTTCGCGAAAGAGTTGGGGGCCTTCCATTGGGACAATCCGCCGCTGGTGATGCGGCAGTCGCCCCACCATTACGTCAAGAACGCGAAAACGCCGACGCTGGTGATCCACGGCGAACAGGACTACCGCGTGCCGGGCACGCAGGCTCTCCAGTACTACAACTCGCTGAAGGCGAAGAATGTGCCGACGCGTCTGGTCTGGTTTCCCGACGAAAACCACTGGATCCTGAAGCCGCAGAATTCGCGCCTCTGGTACGGTGAATATTTCTCGTGGATCGAAAAGCACGCCAAGGGTGGGGCGGCGCGGGCGAAAAAATAACTGCGGATAGTGGTCGCGGGAAAGTGGCAGCCGGAAAGTGTCCAGTTCGTGCTACCCCATTCCGGCTCCGGCGCGCCGCATCGCCGTTTCCAGAAGTTCCTGGCACGCGATGCAGCGGGCGGCCATCGGGTAGGCGTCAAGGCGCCCGAACGGGATCGGCGCGCCGCATTCGAGACAGGTGCCGAAGGCGTCGTCCTTGATGCGGGCAAGCGCCGCGTCAACCTCATGGAGTTCGGCGGAGTCGCGCGACACTTCCGCGACGTCCAGCGCCGTCGTGAGGTCCGCGACGGCCCAGTCGTCGGCGTCCTCCAGTCGATTGCGCAAGCCCATCAACGCCGGGTCGTCATGCGCACTAAGCCTGGCTTCGATTTCCGCGCGCAACGCGGCCCGACGCGCGACAAGCCTGGCTTTCAACGTGCCACGCTGGGCAGAAGTCAGCGTAGGCGGGGGTGGCGACATGAGGGGTCTCCGTTAGCCGGGGTCCGGTGCGCGAACCGGCGCATCTGCGGTTCTCCAGGACGCATCGTCGCGCCGTAACGGCCGTGGCGCAAGTGCAGCCCTTGAAATCGGTGGGTATGGCCGCAGATTGGCATTGCGAGCGGACGACGACCTTGCGTTACGTCAACGTACGTCGCCCGCGCACCAATCTTGAATCCAGATGACAGGAGTGGAGTGAAACCATGCAAACCGTCCAACTGTACGACCCGTTCGCCTGCGCCGGCCTCGATGACCTGTTCCGTGGTCGTTTCAAGTCCGTCCGGGTAGCGCGGGATTCAGCCGTAACCATCAAGGTCGATGTCACGGAGAGCGAAGGCGCCTACGTGGTCCACGCCGAAATCCCGGGCGTGAACAAGGACGACATCCAGGTGACGATCGAAGGCAATCAGGTCACGATCGCCGCTGAGGTGAAAAGAGAAACGGAAGCGAAGGCCGGAGATGCCAAGGATGGCGAGCACGTGCTGCGCAGCGAACGCTACCATGGCGCCGTTTATCGCAGTTTCGTGCTGCCCGTGGAACTCGACGAGGCCGCGAGCGAGGCGAAATACGAAAACGGCGTGCTGGAATTGAAGCTCGCCAAGAAGCCCGCTGTCGCGGGCCGCAAGCTGGCGATCCGGTAAGCGCAGTCCGGCGTAGTTAACTGAGGGCAGACGCGCGCGGGGGACGCCCCCGCGTGTGCGTTGGCATGCGCGCGTCAACGCACGCGCTTGGCGGGAAAATCTTCCTCGATGTTATCGCGGAAGTAACTCCAGGGTGACGATGCGCCGGAAAAGCGTCGCCACACTTCGGGCGTGACGCCCGTGTACTCGAACGTCCCTGCGGTGAGCTCGACCACGAGCTTCTGGTTCCGCTCGTCGTAGCCCGCGGCGCGCAGGCTGCCGCCATTGAGTTTTTTCATTTCCAAGGTGATTTCTTCCGTTGCCACATCCGGCTTGGCACAGGTGCTAGGATTATAGCCACGCCGCGCCTTTCGTCGGAGTTGCCTTGCCTGAAATGCTTCCGGCCCGCGCAATGCGGGTCGCCGCGCTGGTCGCTTCGCTGGCGCTGATTCCGGCCCATGCCGCCGGCACGGGCACGACGCTGCATGTGACCCTTGCCATCGCGGAAACCAGCTTCGACCCCGCCTTCGCCTCCGATGCGGCGTCCGACCAGGTCATCGCCAGCATCACGGAGACGATGCTCGACTACGATTACCTCGCTCGGCCCGTCAAGCTCGTGCCGCGCACCCTCACGGCCATGCCGGTCGTGGAGGAGGGCGGCCAGACTTTCACGTTGAAGGTGAGGAAAGGGATCTTCTTCACGCCCGACCCGGCCTTCAAAGGAAAACCGCGCGAGCTGACCGCGGCCGACCATGTCTATGGCCTGAAACGCATCCTCGATCCGGGAGTCAAGTCGCCGTGGCTGTGGATGCTCGAGGGCAAGATCGTCGGCGCGGACGAAGTGGTCGAGAAGGCGTTGAAAACCGGCAAGTTCGACTACGACGCGCCGATGGCGGGTCTCACCGTCATCGACCGTTATACGCTGAAGATCCGGCTGAAGTCGCCCGACCTGCGCTTCCTCTATGTCCTCGCGGTTCCCAACACCGCCGCCATGGCGCGTGAAGTCGTCGACGCGTACGGCAGTGACATCGGCGCCCATCCGGTCGGGACGGGACCGTTCATGCTGGGGCAATACAAACGAAGTTCGCGCATTGAATTGCTGGCCAATCCGGGCTACCGCGAGGTCACTTACGCACCGGCCGGTCCTGTTCCGGCAGCGTCGCAACCGGTTGCGGCGGCGCTCAAGGGAAAGCGTCTCCCGCTCCTGTCCCGGATCGACATCAGCGTCATGGAAGAGGGCCAGGGGCGATGGCTCGCGTTCCTCAACCGCGAAATCGATTATCTGGGACTGTTGCCGCCCAACCTGACGGACCAGGCGATCGCCAACGGCAAGCTCAAGCCCGAGCTCGCCGCCAAGGGCATCCTGCATCAGATGCTGGTGCGTCCGAACGTGGTCTTCACCTATTTCAACATGGAGGACGGAATCGTCGGCGGCTATACACCCGAACGCATCGCGCTGCGCCGCGCGATGAGCATGGCCTACAACAACGACGAGGCAATACGCGTGTTGTATGCGGGCCGCGCGCTTCCTGCCAATGGCCCGATACCACCGGATGTCGGCGGTTACGATCCTGGACTCAAGACCAACGCCCAGGTCTACGATCCTGCCGCAGCCCGCGCATTGCTGGACAAGTTCGGTTACAAGGACCGCGACAATGATGGTTTCCGCGAAACCCCGGACGGCAAGCCGCTGGTCATCGAACGCTGGTCGCCGCCGACGTCGGTTGCGCGCGAACGCGACGAATTATGGAAAAAAAACCTGGACGCGATCGGCATCCGGGTCACGTTCAAGTACGACAAGATGCCGGAACTGCGCAAGATGGCCCGCCTGGGCAGAATCCCGATGCGCGACGATGGCTGGAATGCCGACTATCCGGACGCCGAAAATTTCATGCAGCTCCTGTACGGTGCCAACGTTGGGCAGGCCAACTATTCGCGCTTCAACCTGCCCGAATTCAACAAGCTGTTCGACGAGGCGCGAGGGTTACCCGATTCACCGGAGCGAACCCGCCTGTTCGACCGGATGACCGAGATCGTCATCGCCTACGCGCCGTGGCGGGTTCGCATCAATGACATCGAGGATTCGCTGGCGCACCGTTGGGTTCGCCACTACGTGCCGCATCCGATGCGCTCGGAAAGCTGGGAGTACATGGATATCGACGAACCCTTGAGGACCAAGAGCCGGTGAGATTCACCAGGGTTTACTTACCCAACTTCTCACCCAGGTATTTGTAGATGGCCGCGTCGTCCACATCTTCGTAGCCGGCTCGACCATTCCCTGGAACACCGCACGAGCGGCGTTCGCGAACGTCGCGTCGGCGCCGACGCGTGCGGCGAATTCCGCGGCGATGGTCACATCCTTGGCAAGAATTTTTGCCGCGGCGCGTGGGGCGAAATCGCCGGCGAGCACACGCGGCATGCGGTCCGCAAAGATCCAGCTGCCGCCGGAACTGGCGTTGACCACTTCCACCACCTGCTGTGGATCGAGGCCTGCGCGGACGGCGACCGCCAACGCTTCCGCGCCCGCGGCAAGGTTCACCGCGCCAGCGATCCGGCATCGCCCGCGACCATCATGGTCATGGTTCCTTCGCTTGCGCGCGGATGTCGCGCGCGTGTGTCGGGAATCCCCCGCGCAACAGGCTGGCGACAACCCCCATGCCCATCGCGCCGACACCGATGACGCCAACCGCAGGTCCTGGCCCGCTCGGCGGTGACGGCTTCGCCGACGACCCCAACTATTTGGCCGGCGGCATGATGGCGTAGGGCTCGCAGTCCTTGAGCGGCGTCACCACGCCGTCGCGGATCAACTGCAGTTCGGTGCCCTTGCCGCGCAGCTCCATCGTGCCGTTGCTGTAACGCACGCCCGAAGCGGAAGGCAGCTGGTAGAGCGTGACGCGCTGCAATTCAGGCAACAAAAGTCGCGCTTCGCCCTCGCCGAAACGGACCAGGAAGCGCTCGCCGTTGTACTGACACGCGAACGTATTCTTGGCGATTTCCTCTTCCTTCTTCTTCATCGGATTTTCGCAGGCGGACACCGCAAACGCGACGAGTGCGACGAACAGGGTGCGCCAGGTACGGGTCGGGAGCGTCATGCGCGGATTCCGTCGTGTTGATCGCTGCGAGGATAGCACCGCGCGGCGACGGCCGTCATGCTGCGCCGAAAGGCTGGGTCAGCACTCGGCGACGTTGACCGCCACCCCGCCCAGCGACGCGACCTTGTAGCGAGCCGCCATCGCCCGTCCCCTGTCCACCGCGGACAACGCCATGCGGTCCAGACCCACGGGGGGGTCGGGCATCCGTATGGCGTTGGCGGCGGCGGTATAGGCATGGGCACCGGCCTTGGCGTTGCGTCCGATGCAGGGATCCTGCATCCGGCCGCCCACCGGGTCGCAGGCGAGTCCGAGATGAGGCTCCAGCGCACGCTCGGCGGCGTAAAGTATCTGAGTGTTGCTGCCGTTGTTGACCGCGGCATAGCCCGCCGCGGCCATGGCGCAAGCGACACCGACCTCACTCTGGCAACCGACATGTTTTACGCCGACGGCGCGCAGCAGTTGCCCGATCGCCGCCGCCGTAAGAAGGAAATCGAGCGTGCCCGCTTCAGCATCGATCGGTCCGCTATCACGCCATGTCTGCAGCAGAGCGGCGACGGGTCCCGCGGCGCCGTTCGACGGCGCAGACGCGACACGGCCACCGGCCGCGTTTTCTTCCGCGACGGCCATCGCATAGATGCTCGCGCGTTGCTCCGCCGTCACGGGCGTTGCGAGCATGGCGTCCGCCAGCGCGGGCGCGTGCCGTAACGCACCGCCCGGCAGCACGCCGTACGTGACCAGGCCCCGTTCCAGCGCCGCCAGCATCGTGTGCGCAACCCGAAGGAGTCCGCTGCGGACTTCGGCGGGACTGCGTGATGCGCACTCGTTGGCGAGCGCGATGTCCGGAATTTTCTTGCCGCGAATGCGGCAGAAGTGCAGCAGCGACTCCGCCGAGCCGAAGGGATAAGGCACGCGCTGCGCGGCTTCATGGCCGACGTCGCCTTCGGCGAGGATGGCGCCGTTGCCGGTGGAATAGTAGACGCGGGAGGCGACCGGTTCGCCGCCGGCATCACGCGCAATGAAGCGGATGGCGTTGCCATCGAACGCGACCGAATGATTGACCACGAAACGCAGGTCGCGCTCGGGAATGTGCGCTACGCGATGCCGTCCGCCCAGGAGCAGGGTACCTTCGACTTCGACGCGCGCCGAGCCTTCGGCAAGCGACGTGGCGTCGCAGCGTTCGGGGGATTCGCCGCACAGGCCGGCGACGATGGCGCGGTCCGTCGACTGCTCGCGCACCGCGAAGGCCAACCCACCATAGAGTTCGGCTTCCACTCGCGCGGTCGCGGGGACAAGGCCATCGGCGGCCAGATCGTGAACGAAACGCAATGCCGCACGCTGGGGGCCGACGGTCGCGGACGACGACGGTCCAGGTCCGATCCGAAACAGCTCGAATGCACTGAGGTACACGCTACGATCCCCCAAACCCATCCACTTGCAAGCGCTTGCGCCATGGACAGGTCCCGGCGCTGGTTATTGAGCGAAGAGTATGGCCGGGCCGGGTAACCGCTGATGCCGCAATCCGAAGACCGGTCGTGTCGAGCCGCCAGGCGGCGCGGCCGCGGAGAAAAGGTCAGCGAACCTTGTAGCCGGCCGCGGCACGGGAAGGCTGGGCGAAGCGATGGCCTGGCGCGTAGGAAAGCACTTCGGCCGGGAGTCCGCTCGCGATTCCGCGCTGCACGTCCTGCCACCAGGAAGCGTCGAGCAGGTCGTGGTGGAACGCCATGAACGCCTCGCGGACCCGGACATCGGTGAGCAGGAATGTCGCGAATTCTTCCGGAAAGACATCGAGAGGCCCGACGGGAAACCAGACGTCCCCCGACATCTCGTCGTAGCCGGGCGGAGGCGAGGGCATCCGCCGGAAATTGCAGTCGGCCAGATATTCGATCTCGTCGTAATCGTAGAAGACGACGCGGCCGTAGCGCGTCACGCCGAAGTTCTTGAACAGGAGATCGCCGGCGAAGATGTTGACGGCGGCAAGTTCGCGGATCGCGTCCCCATACTCGCGCACAGCATGGATGCGCTGCGCGTCGTCGGCACCTTCGAGATACAGGTTGAGCGGCGTCATCCGGCGCTCGATGTACAGGTGCCGGACGATGATGCTGTCGCCCTCTTCCTCCACCTGCGAGGGCGCGACATCCTTCAATTCCGCGAGCAACTCCATGGAAAAGCGATTGCGCGGAAACGCGACGTCGGAATATTCGAGGATGTCCGTCATCCGGCCCGCGCGATCGTGATGCTTGACCAGCGCGTATTTGCGCGTGACCTTGGCGCGGTCGGTGTCCTTCGAGGCTGCTATCCGGTCCCTGATCACCTTGAATACGTACGGATACGAGGGCAGCGTAAACACGCTCATCACCAGGCCCTTGATTCCCGGCGCGATGATGAACCGGTCGCGTGAGTGCGCGAGGTGGTGCAGGAAGTCGCGATAGAAAAGATTCTTGCCGGCCTTCTGCAACCCGACCATCGTGTACAGCTCGGCGGCGGTCTTGTCCTGCAGGATGGCGCGCAGAAACGCGATGTACGCCGACGGCACTTCCATGTCGACCAGGAAATACGAGCGATTGGCCGAGAACAGCAATGCGAGCTCGACGTCATCCATCAACAATGCATCGATATAGAGCAGTCCGTCCGGCGCATGCTTCAACGCAACCGCGAACGGATAGAAATTGTTTCCGTTGACGACGCGCCCGACCATGTAGGCCGTCTGGTCGCGAAAAAACAGCGTCGAAAGGACCTGGATCTGGTGGTTCGCCTCGGGCCTGAACGGTCGCGGGACGCGTTTGCGGAACGCGGCCAGAACATGCATCAGGTCGCGCCGGAAATCGGTGAAGCGCCGCTCGAGGCGAAAGTCGAGAACGATGTCGATCAATGCATGGCGCAGGCCCTTTTCCAGCGGGTAATAGCTCCGGTAGGTCGGCGGGTCGGCGTCGATGTGCTCGGTGGACATGGCCGGCCGGACGAAGATGAACCGGTTATGGAAATACGCCCGGTGCAGGATCTTGCACGACACCGAATTGAAGAACGTCTCCGCGCACTCGGGCTGCTTGTGGTCGATCAGCATCCCGATGTAGTGAAGTTTGGTGCGCTCCCACAGCGCGTCGGCGCCGGCCCCATCGAGGCCCGAGGAGCGGAATTCGTTGCGGATGCGCGCCACCGTTTCCAGGACGCGCCGGTCGTAGAAATCGATTCGATCGCGCGCCACGTGACGGATCGCGCGCCAGTTGGCGGTTTCGAAATGATGCTTGGCGGCACGCGCGCAATCGCGGAACAGCGCGTAGTGGCGGTCGAAACCCTCGCGTAGCGCTACGGCAATCGCCCGTGCGGTGTCGTCGGCGGCGGTGGCGGGGACCGCCGAGAGGTGCGCAGCGGCGCGCGCGGGAGTCAGGCCGGGGGGCCTAGGCGGATCGGACACGGGCGCACGTCGAGCTCATTTGCCGCTCACTTTCCTACCTGCCCCTGCATCTCGGCAACCTTCTGCTCCTCCTGAAGCTCCTTGACGCCCGCGTTGTAGTCCTCGATCGTGCTGTTGGCGAGCTTGATCTTGGCGTCGATCTGGGCCCGCAAATCGGCCACGGAGGCCTTCACGCAGTCGCCCCACGCGCGGACTTCGTTGATCCATGCTTCCTTCCTGTTGTCGCTGGCCTTTTTACCAGGATAGTGGCCAGGCTTGACGCACGTCGCGGTAGAAGGAGCGGCCGGGTTCGGTGCCGCGGTTTGCGCCATGGCACTTGCGGCGCCGACGAAGAAGGAAAGTACGACCAGTAAACGAAGGATCATCATGAAATTCACGCATGGGTGAAGGATAATTCCGCAATTCTAGACTCTTGGGCGCACCCAGGACAATGCTGGCAGGAAAAGCCGCCGCGTCAACGGTCCGATGTGAGGCTGTCAACGTCAACGCGACGACAGCATGGCCGCCAGCGCCGACAACCCGATCGCGACCAAATCCACCGCGAAACCATCCTGGCGTTGCGCCTGCTCGCGGGCCAGCGCACGATCAAAGTTCGCGGCAGCCATGACGCCCGCAGCGGCGCGCGCGGCGTCGTCCAGGGGCGGCGGGCCGTTTGCCGGGGCCGTGGTGAGTTCGCGCACTGCGCGGCTGGCAGCCTCCGGGTCGAGAATGGCAATGGGCGCACGACAGAATTCGCATGCCGTGGACTTGTCGAGATCGATCGGCGCGCCGCAACTCGAGCAGCGGATGATCTTGACCAGGGATTTCAGGCGCTCGAGTTCTTCCTTTGGTATCCGCCGGATGAAATTTTTCTCCCGCAGAAACTGGAAGAACGGCGTCAGGCGGCCATGGCCGCGCGGGCAACGGTAGTAGGAGAAGCGGGTGGTGTGCTGGAGGTCCTGCGTTTGCGCGAGCGGCGAATCGCAGCGCGGGCACGTCATGTATCGGGGCAAGGTCCGGTGCACTTCCGGCCGCGCGTCGTTGATCGCACGAAATAGTTCGAGCGTCGCTTTGGGCGAAAGCTGCGGACTCTCCATGGCGTCGAACCAGAGCGCCTGGCAGCCTTCACACAGGTCGACGACCAGCGTGCCGACGGCGCGTCGCTCGAGGTCGAGCGCCTTCATCGGGCTGCGGCACCCGGGACAGGTCAGGCTGGGCATGGGGTTACCAGTCGCGGTCCACGCGGGGCACTAGGGATCCTTCGCCGCGAAGGTGTTGCAGCCGCGCGGGTCGCCCGACTGCAACCCGGTGCGGAACCATTTCATCCGCTGGTCGGCCCTGCCGTGCGTGAAGCCGTCCGGCACGACGTAACCCTGCGTTTTTTTCTGGATCGTGTCGTCGCCGACGGCGGAGGCGGCGCGCAGACCCTCTTCCGCGTCGCCCGGATCGAGCAGGTTGCGCTTGGCGGCGTAGAAGCCCCAGACACCGGCGTAACAGTCGGCCTGCAATTCCAGCCGCACCGAAAGCGCGTTGCGGCGGCGGTCGTCCAGCTTTCCTGCGGCCTGATCGTATTCACGCATCGTGCCCATGAGATTCTGCACATGGTGCCCCACTTCGTGCGCGATCACGTAGGCCTGGGCGAAATCGCCCGGCGCCCCAAAGCGGTTGTGCAATTCCTGGAAGAACGCGGTGTCGAGGTAGAGTTTGCGGTCGCCGGCACAGTAGAATGGTCCGGCGGCCGAGTTCGCCCTTCCGCACATCGATGCGACCGACCTGCGAAAGAGGACGAGTTTGGGGGGCTCGTAGCGTGATCCCATGGCCTGGAACAGCGCCGTCCACACGTCTTCGGTGTCACCCAGGACGCGCGCGCTGAATGCCTTGTCCGGGTCCTCCGAACCCTTGGCGGCTTGCGGACCGTAGCCTGGTGGCGCGGCCTGCGGTGTTGGCGCCGGGACGGGTGGCGGCGCGCCGCCCTCCATCATGCCCAGGAATTGCAGCGGGTTGACGCCGAACAGCAGACTCACGATCACGACCAGGATCATCGCGCCGCCGCCCAACTTCAGTCCACCACCGCCGGAGGGCTGACCCCCAGTCACGTCCTCGACGTTGTCACTGCGACGCATGTCACCCCAGCGCATAGCGGTCCCTTTCGTTATTTTGCCGCGGCGATCGCCTTCTGCAGATCCAGGTATTCCTCGCACTTCCTGCCGCAGATGCGCTCGAGGGCGGCCAGGTGCTCGCGCGCTTTTGCCTTGTTGCCGGTAAGCAGGTAAGTCTCGCCGATGTACTCGTGCGCCCCGCGGTGCGCAGGATCGAGTTGCAGCGCCGCGCGGTAGTGATCGAACGCGGCGTTGTACTTGCCGTCGTGCCGGTAGGCGTAGCCCAGCCAGTTCTGCAGGTCCGCGTTGGCGGGCTCGGCGACCAAGGCGACATTGAGGTTGTCGATCGCGCGTTTCCAGTCACTGGCCTGGATCGCGTCCAGTCCCATCTGGTAGTCGAGGTTCTGCGTTGGCGGCGAATCCGATGTGCCGTTGCCGCTTGCGGGCGCCGCGATAAGCAGCATTGCGCACAGGATCAGCGCCGGCTGGCGCCAACATCCGCACGGTCGGACAGCGCTTGGCAAAGGCATGGCATGGCTCCTAGGGTTTCAGCGCCCGGTAGAGAAACGGCAGGCTCACGTCCATGCGGTAGTCGACCGACGAGTGCGTGTCGTCGAATTCCTCGTAGGTGTGCTTGATGCCATGCCGGGTCAATTCGCGGGACAGCATGCGCGCGCCGAAGTGCAGGTGATACTGGTCGCGCCAGCCGCAATCGAGATAGACGCCGTGCAGGGACGACAGGTTCGCATTGTACTTGCCCACGAGATGGATCGGGTCGTGTTTTTGCCATTGCTTCCAGCGTGCCGGAAGGAGCTGCCCGGTTTCGAGATCGACCGGCAGACGAAAGCCCAGCGGCGCGGCGGGATCCGGATC
>JAYTIR010000058.1:0-19954 GCA_043731765.1 Burkholderiales bacterium | reverse complement strand
CCTCGGCTTGGTCATCGTCATGTGCTCGGCGATCACCAGCTCACCACGGATCGTTCCGCCTTCCCTGGTGTACGAGTGCGTGGACAATATCGCGAGGGGCATTTCGTAAATGCGGGAAAGCACGTCGCCGACGCGCAGACCGCCTCGCGCGACGCAGATGATCTGATTGAACTTGAAGCCGGACTTGTAAACAATGAGCGCGAGCCGCTCCACGAGTCGGTTGTATTCGTCCCAGCTGACGTGTAGGTCCACTTTTGTCCGCCTAGGAAAACGGGTGGTGCACGAGTATGGTCTCGGAACGATCGGGACCGGTGGACACCATCGCGATGGGCACGCCGGTGAGCGTCTCGATCCTCTGCAAATAGGCGCGCGCGTTGGCGGGCAGGGCCGCGAACGAGTCCGCGCCGACGGTGGACTCGCGCCAGCCGGGCATCGATTCGTAGACCGGCGCGCAGCGCATTACGGCTTCAGCGCCCGTGGGAATCAGGTCGAGCGGCTCGCCGTCCTTGACATACGAAGTGGCGAGCTTGATCTCGGTCATTCCGTCCAGTACGTCGAGCTTGGTGATGCACAGGCCGTCCACGCCGTTCAATTGCAGCGAGCGTTTCAGCGCCGCGATGTCGAGCCAGCCGCAGCGGCGCGGTCGGCCGGTCACGGAGCCGAACTCGTTGCCGCGCTTGGCCAGCCCGGCGCCAACGTCGTCATTCAATTCCGTCGGGAACGGACCGGTGCCGACGCGCGTCGTGTAGGCCTTCACGATGCCGAGCACGTAGTCGAGCATCTGCGGTCCGATGCCGCTGCCCGGCGCGGCCGCGCCGGCCAGGCAATTGGAACTGGTGACGTACGGATACGTGCCGTGGTCGATGTCCAGCAGCGCGCCCTGCGCGCCTTCGAACAGCAGCGATTCACCCCGCGCGCGCGCCTTCTGCAGCAGGCCGGCCACGTCGGCGACCATGGGCCGGATTTCGCCTGCAAGCGCCAGCAGTTCGTCGCGCGTACGCGCGAACGGCACGGCCTCCACCTTGTAATAATTCACGAGCATGAAGTTGTGCAATTCGAGCAGCGACTCGAGTTTGGTCGCGAACAAGTCCGGGTGGAGCAGGTCCTGCACCCGCAGCGCGCGGCGCGCGATCTTGTCCTCGTATGCGGGACCTATGCCGCGACCGGTGGTGCCGATCTTGTCGATGCCCATCGCATATTCGCGCGCCTGGTCGAGCGCGACGTGGATCGGCAACACCAGCGGACATGCCGGGGAAATCTTGAGGCGCGAGCGCACGTTCACGCCTGCCGCTTCGAGCTCGCGTATTTCCTGCAACAGCGCGGATGGCGAGAGCACGACGCCATTGCCGATGTAGATGGCGACCCCCGGATGCAATGCGCCGGAGGGAATAAGGCGCAATACGGTTTTCTTGCCCCCGATCACCAGCGTGTGCCCGGCATTGTGTCCGCCCTGAAAGCGCACGACGCCGGTCGCGCTCTCGGCCAGCCAGTCGACGATCTTGCCTTTGCCTTCATCGCCCCATTGGGTGCCGATGACGACGACGTTCTTGCCCATGTTCTTTCCTGTCAGGGGACGTACTTCAGCGGGTGATGACCCGCCATTCGTTGCCGTGGCGCTCGATCGTCCTCCGGGCCGGCGGCCCATCGGTCGCCTCTCCAGGAAGTGCGACTATGACCGCCTCGCCTTGTGATCGCAGCAGTGCCACCTGGCTTGCCAATGCCGGATCGGGATCGTCCGGCGCGATGATCGCGTCGGTTGCACCGCTGTCGCCGACCAGTGTTGCGAGTCTGCGCAGGTCCAGCGTGAAGCCGGTCGCAGGCCTGGCGCGGCCGAACGCGCGGCCAACGCCATCGTAGCGACCTCCGCGTCCGCAATCGACCACCCCACCGGCTGCATCTGTCGCGAAGACAGAAAACGTGGCGCCGGTGTAGTAGTGATAGCCGCGCAGGTCCGCGAAATCGACCTGGATCGCGTCAACGCCGGTTGCCACCGCGGCCAGGTTGGCAACGGTATCGAGCGCTGCGGCAACTTCGGGCAGGTCCGGCAATGCCTTGCGCGCAGCTGCGATCGTTTCGCGCGCCGGTCCGTACAAGCCGGTCAACGCACGCAGCGCGCCGCGCGAAGCTTCCGGCAATGCCTGGGTGAGCTCCTGCACGCCTGCGGAATCCTTGTTGCGAAGCGCGTTGAAGAGTTCGCTGTCGCTGCCCTCGCCGGTGGCATCGAGACCGGCAGTGCGCGCCAGTGCACGATAGACACCGACATGGCCAAGATCAAGGTGCAATCCGCCCACGCCCGCGCGAACGAGCGCCGACAGCAGGAGCTGCATCACCTCGCGGTCTGCCGCGATGCCCCCGTGCCCGTACAGCTCGCCGCCGATTTGCACCACCTCGCGCGTATCGCCCGGTCCGGCGGGCGAGGTGCGCAGCACGCTTCCGGCGTAACAAAGGCGCGTGACGCCGGCCTCGTTCAACAGATGTGCATCGATGCGCGCGACCTGAGGCGTTGTGTCCGCGCGCATGCCGAGGGTCCGGCCGGACAACGGGTCGACCATCTTGAAGGTCAGGAGGTCCAGGTCGCGCCCGGCGCCGGTCAACAGCGACTCGAGGTGTTCGATGAGCGGAGGCGCCACAAGGCGGTAGCCATGCATCCGGAAATGGTCGAGCAGCGTGCGGCGCAGCGACTCGACCCGCGCGGCTTCGGCGGGCAGCACATCCTCTATTGCTTCGGGCAGCAGCCACTTACGCATAGTGAAGCGCGATCAGGGAAATCACGCCGAGCGCCATCGAAATCAGTCCGACGAAACGCAGCTGGCCGTCGCTCAGGTCGATGAGTTTGCGGAACGTCTCGCGCCAGATGTTCGGCGCGGCGAACGGCAGGATGCCTTCGACGATCAGCAGCAACGCAAAGGCCGGCCACAACGATTCCACTAGGGATTGCGCTGACGCGTTATATTCGGTCGGACGTTACTTTGCGGGCGCGCGCGGTCCACGGGCCGACCCGTATTGCTTGAAGTACTGGAAGAATTCCGCGCTCGGATCGAGGACCATGAGGTCGCTCTTGTTCTTGAACGTCGACCGGTAGGCCTCGAGACTCCGATAGAACGCGTAGAACTCCGGGTTCTGCCCGTAGGCCTGGGCATAGATGGCCGAGGCCTTGGCGTCGCCTTCGCCCTTGATCTTCTGCGCAGCGCGATATGCGTCGGCGAGAATGACCTGACGCTGGCGGTCGGCGTCGGCGCGGATCTTTTCCGATTCCGCCGCACCGGTGGAGCGCAATTCGTTGGCGACGCGGCGGCGTTCCGATTCCATCCGCTGGTAAACCGGGCTGGTGACGTCGGGCGGCAACTCGATGCGCCGCAGCCGCACGTCGACGACTTCGACGCCGATCGTCTTGGCGTCGGCGTCCGCCTTCTGCCGCGTCACTGCCGTGATGCGATCGCGTTCGGTCGAGATTGCGTCGTGCATCGTGCGCTTGTTGAATTCCTCGGCCAGATTGGAGCGGACCGTCTGCGAAATCCGGCGGCGCGCGGCTTCCTCGTCGCCCTGAACTGAGACGTAGTACTGTTTCACGTCGTTGATCCGCCAGAGGACAATGAAGTCAACCAGCAACGGAGTCTTTTCGGACGTCGTCACGCGATCGGGTTCGCTGTTCTCGAGCGTCAGATTGCGGTTGTCGTAGAAGCGGACGTTCTGGACCAGCGGAATCTTGAAAAAGAGACCGGGCTGGGTCTTGGTCTCGACGATCTCGCCCAACTGGAACTTGATTGCGTACTTCGTCTGGTCGACGGTGTAGATGGACTGCGACGCCACAAGCAGGATGGCGACGATGAACGCGAGGATCGGTACGGTGGATTTCATGATCAGCGCTCGCGACTGCGCATGCCGTCGCGTGACCGGCTGGGGTCGAGCGTGACGGCAGGCTCGGGCGCCGGCGTTGCGCTCGGCCGCGCGGCCGACGACGGCAAATCGGGCGCCGTCGCGGTTGCCGCCGTGCTGCTCTGCTGGATCAGCCTGTCGAGCGGCAGGTACAGCAGGTTGCCGCCGGCTTTCTGGTCAACGAGCACCTTGGTCGAATTGCCGAGCACCGACTGCATCATGTCGATGTAGAGGCGATCGCGCGTCACGCCCGGTGCCTTCGCGTACTCCGAGAGCACCGACTTGAAGCGCGAGGCATCGCCTTCCGACTTCTGGATGACTTCCGTGTTATAGCCATTGGCCTCTTCCATCAGCCGCGAGGCCATGCCGCGCGCGCGCGGCACGACGTCGTTGGCATAGGCCTGGCCCTCGTTGACCAGGCGCACGCGATCCTGTCCGGCCTTCACCGCGTCATCGAACGCGGCCTGCACCTTGTCGGGCGGCTGCACGTTCTGGAGCGTGACCTTCTGGATGTAGACGCCGGTCTTGTAGCGATCGAGCGTCTCCTGCATGATTTTTTCCGTCTGCTTGGCAATTTGTTCCCGGCCTTCGTACAGCGCGAAATCCATCTTGGCCTTGCCGACGACTTCGCGGATCGCGGTTTCCGCCACAAAGGCAACCATGGCGTCGGGCTTGCGGTTGTTGAAGACGTACGCTTCGGCATTCTTGATGTTGTATTGGACCGCGAACTGGATGTCGATGATGTTCTCGTCATCGGTCAGCATCACGGCTTCCTTGTCGACCTTGTTCTTGGGCGAATTGCGGTAGCCGATCTCGACCGTCTTGACCTGCGAGAAGTCGACCAGCTCGACCGCCTCGACCGGAAATGGCAGATGCCAGCGCGGGCCGGGGAGGGTCGTTTCGGTGTACTTGCCGAAATGCGTGACTACGCCACGGCGGCCTTCGTCGACGATGTAGAACCCGCTCGCGAGCCACACGAGCAGGACGAGCGCGACCAGCAGGCCGACGCCGCCCATTGCGAGACCGCGGCGCGGCGGGCGATCGCCGCCGCCGCCGGTACCGTCGTCGCCCTTGCGGCCGAAGATTTCACCCATGCGGCGGTTGACGTTGCGCCAGATCTCGTCGAGATCCGGCGGCCCGCCGCCATTACCACGCTTGCCCCATTGGGGATCGTTCAGCGACATGTCAAAGGTTCAAAGTCGGGATAGGGAAAAATCAGGGAACAATCAAGGATCTGTGAAAGATGGGGGCGGGCGGTTCGTCGATCAAGCGGACGGCACCGGCGCGGCGTCCAGGATTCCCTAGGTAACCACCGGCGGACGCTCCGCAGGCGGTTGATACGGGAAACGCTCGGCCAGGGCACCGCGCAAATCGGTGGAGCCAGCGCCGGTCAGCGCGCTCAATCTTACCGTCGAAATGGTACCACAGCCGTCGCGTTCGACGCCCGGGGCGAGACCTGCAGACTCGCACTTGTTGAACACCCGGATTTGCGGCACCGTCGCGGCGCCGATTTCCGCCAGGACCCTGTCGACCGCCGCAATCTGCTCATTGCGATTGGGCGCCGAGGCGTCGATCACGTGCAGCAGCAGGTCCGCGTCCGCGGCCTCGGCCAGCGTCCCGCGGAACGCGGCGACGAGATCGTGCGGCAAATCGCGGATGAAGCCCACCGTATCGGACATGACGATTGGATCGGCACCTTCGACGTAGACCTTGCGCAGCGTCGTATCCAGCGTGGCGAACAGCTGATCGGCGACATACGCCGTGGCGCCCGACATCCGGTTGAACAACGTCGATTTCCCTGCGTTGGTATAGCCGACCAGCGCGACGGTGCGCACTCGCGCACGGCGGCGCGTGCGACTTTGCACGGCGTGGCTTCGCGCGACCCGCGCCAGGCGTTCGTTGATGAGCTTGATCCGTTCGCCGATGAGCCGGCGGTCCGTCTCCAGCTGGGTTTCACCCGGGCCGCGCAGGCCGATGCCCCCCTTTTGCCGCTCGAGGTGGGTCCAGCCGCCGACTAAGCGTGTGGACATGTGCGAAAGCTGCGCGAGTTCCACCTGCAGCTTGCCCTCCGCACTGCGGGCGCGCAGCGCAAAGATGTCGAGGATGAGGCTCGGCCGGTCCACGACGCGGCAACCGAGTTTTTCCTCGAGGTTGCGCTGTTGCACACCGGAGAGAGTGTGGTCGAAGAGGACCAGGTCGGCCGTGCCTTCGGTACGGAGCGCCAGTATTTCATCGACCTTGCCCTTGCCTGCGAAAAAGGCAGGATCGGGACGCTGGCGCCGGCCCGCGACCGTGCCGACGACGACCGCGCCCGCGGAGGTCGCGAGCGCCGCGATTTCCGCAAGGCGAGACGCGCGATCGGGCTCGCCCATGTCCAGCGCGACGACCAGAGCGCGGTCGCCGCCCGTCGGACGTTCAAACATCAGATTCTTCGAGGCGGTCAGGCTTCCACGTCGTCGCCGGGCGCGTGGTGCGGCATGGTGACCGGACGCGCCGGGACGACAGTCGAGATCGCGTGCTTGTACACCATCTGGGTGACCGTGTTCTTGAGGAGGACAACATACTGGTCGAACGACTCGATCTGTCCCTGCAGCTTGATGCCATTCACCAGGTAGATCGACACCTGCACGTGTTCTTTGCGCAAGGTGTTCAGGAACGGGTCTTGGAGCATTTGCCCTTTGTTGCTCATGTTCGAGCTCCGTTTTTGTTGTTGACCGCTGTCACGCCAGCCTACGGTTTCTGCCCGGCGATCCGCCAACCGGACGATTTCCGGCCGGACCGTTCAGCGTCGTGCGGAATTGTCCGCGTACGGGTTGGCGCCGACCTTGAATTGTATCCTAAGCGGCGTTCCCTGCAGTTGGAACGCGTCGCTGAAGAAATGTTCCAGGAAGCGGCGGTACGCGTCGGGGATGTGATGCAGCGCGGTGCCGTGGACGATGATGAGGGGAGGGTTCACGCCGCCCTGGTGGGCATAGCGCAGCTTTGGGCGCACCAAACCGGCGCGGGGCGGTTGTTGCCGTTCCACCGCTTGCTGCAGCGTGCGCGTGAGACGCGGCGTCGGCAGCTTGGCCATCGCGGCCGCAAAGGCCTTGTCGACGGACTTGAGGAGCGGGCCGACGCCCTTGCCCTCCAGCGCAGACATGAAATGGAACTGGGCGAACGAGAGAAAACCCATCTTCCGGTCAAGGTCTCGCTTGACCTGTTCGCGTTGCTCATGGGCGACGGCATCCCACTTGTTGATTCCGAGCACCACCGCGCGACCGGCCTCGAGCACATGTCCGGCGAGGTGCGCGTCCTGCTCCGTGATTGCATGCTCCGCATCGAGCAGCAGCACGACGACGTTGGCATCTTCGATCGCCTGCAGCGTCTTGATGACCGAGAATTTCTCGATGGCCTCGAATACCTTGCCGCGGCGGCGCACGCCGGCCGTGTCGATCAACGTGTACTTCTGTCCGTCGCGCTCGAAGTCAAGGTAGATTGCGTCGCGCGTCGTGCCCGGCTCGTCGAAGGCGATGACGCGCTCCTCGCCGAAGATCGCGTTGACGAGCGTGGACTTGCCGACATTGGGGCGCCCGACGATCGCGACCTTGATCGTATCCGGGCGTTCCGGATCGAGGGACGTGTTGCGCTTCGCATCATCCGTGAATCGGTGCAGGTCCGGAATGGCGTCAAGCGCGCTTTCGATCATTCTGCGCACGTTCTCACCGTGCGCCGACGAAATCGCAATCGGCTCGCCCAGACCCAGCTCGTGGAACTCGGCAACGGCGCGCTCCGGCTGCATTCCCTCCGCCTTGTTCACGGCGAGCACCACCGGCTGGCCCGATTTGCGCAGCAGGTCGGCGATTTCCCGGTCCTGTGGCGCGAGACCGTTGCGGCCGTCGACTAAAAAAACGACGACGTCGGATTCGGCGATGGCTGCCCTCGTCTGCTTCGCCATTTCGTGCAGGATGCCGGACGTGGCAACCGGCTCGAAGCCGCCCGTATCGACGACAAAGTACGGCTGGTCGCCGGAAAAGGCGCGGCCGTAATGACGGTCCCGCGTCAATCCCGGAAAATCCGCGACGAGCGCGTCGCGCGTCTTCGTCAGCCGGTTGAAGAGCGTGGATTTGCCGACATTGGGGCGGCCTACTATTGCGATTGTCGGAAGGGACAAAAATACACCGTCCAGGTTACTTCGCGGAGACGGCGTACAGCGTGCCGGCAGTCGACTGCCACAGCGCGCCGGTGAGCAGCAATTCGGGTTGCGCGGTGGCGGGCTTGCCGTCGGTGGCGAGCCGCCCCACATAAGCGCCATTGACCGGCGAGAGCAGGTGCAGGTATCCCTCGATATCGACCACACCGACGTAGTCGCCGAACATTTGCGGACCGCCAATCTTGCGCGGGGCGAGCAACTCCTGCTTCCACACCGAGGCGCCGGTGGCGCGATCAAGCGCCTGCACGGCGCCCTTGTCGTCGGTCACGTAGATGTTCCTTCCGTCCGCGGTCATGTTGCTCAAGCTGGAAATGTCGCGCGACCAGTTCAGCGTTCCGCGAGCGATATCGAAGCACGCAACGCGGCCCTGATAGGCGACCGCGCAGGCCTCCCTTTCCAGCACCAGCGGCAGGCCGGTCACGTCCGCGATTCGCTCGAGTTCGGTCGCGCCCTTCGGATTGGCGACGGTGGCGTCCCAGCCGATGATTCCGGAAGGGACGTCCATCGCGAGCAGATGGCCGCCCGCCGTTCCGACGAACAGTCCGCCGCGCCGGACGATTCCGCCGGCAAAATTGCGCACGATCAGTGCCGGTGTCGCCCTCTGATTCACCCACTTGCGCGTGCCGTCGACGGCATTGAGTGCGTGCAGACTGCCGTCGCCCGTGAATACGACGATGACACCTTCAGCTACCCGCGGTGGAGCGACGACTTCGGTGGAGACGCGCGCCTTCCACGCGGGTTTCCCGTCCGGGAAAAAGGCGAGCACGTCGCCCTTGTCCGTGCCGACGACGACCAGCGTCGCGTCAGCGCCCGGCCCGGCGGAAATTTTCTGGCCGGCATTGATGCGCCAGACACTGCGGCCATCGGCCGGGTCGATGCGGACCAGCGTTCCATCTTCCGATGCGGCGTAGATGGCGTCGGGCAATACCGAGGGCGAGAATCCCGGGCCCGCATTTCCCACCTGAGCCTGCCAACTGACCACGGCAGTCGCCGACGCTTTCAACTCAGGCAAGGGTCCCGGCTTTTTCGAATCGTAGATCCAGCGCAGCGAAAGCGCCGGTAGGGTCGGCATGTACTCCTTGATCGTCGCGCAGCCGGACAACCCAATTGCGGACAACGCGATGGCGGACAACGCAAATCCGGAACACGCAAATGCGGACGTCGCAAACGATGTGGCCATCGACGCGAAAGCGCGCCGCCCGGATGGCGCCGATCCGGGTACCGGAAACGTGCGATTGCGCTCCGTCATTGCTTGGGCGCCTGCGCGGGTTGTGCCGGCGTGGCGGATTGTGCCGGCGCAGCCGGTTGGGTGGGAACGGCGGATGGGAGCGGTACGCCGGCGGCGGGAAGCGCGGCTGCGCCCAGCGAGTCGAGCTTTACCTGCACGTAATTGCGGTACTGCGACTTCGCGTCGAACTTGGTGAGCGCTTCCCTGTACGCGGCGCCCGCATCGGCCGCGCGGCCCGCGGCGGCATGCGCATCTCCGCGCAGGTCGGCATACAGGCCCGCGAAGGGTTCGCCGTGTTTCGCGTCCAGTATTTTCAGCGCCTCGTCATATTGCGTGTCATTGAGCATCAACAGAGCCAGGCGGTAGCGCGCAATTTCCTTAAGTTCCTGTTCGTCGGCATGGTCGACCACCCATTGCAACTGTACCCGGGCCGCTGCGGTGTCGCCGGCATCGAATTGCAGCTTCGCGAGCACGAAGGCCGCGCGCGACGAATATCCCGTGCTTGCGAATTTATCGGTGAGCTGGGCGGTTGCGTCCCGGGCCTTGGCGACATCGTTCGCGCGCGCAGCCTGCGCCACGGCGTTGTACAGCACCGCCGCGTCTTCGACCTTCCTGGCGGTCCACCAACGCCAACCCTGCACGGCGACGACGGCCACGCACACGACGACGAGAATGGTGGCCACCGTATTGCCCCAGAGGGACCACCACGCCTTCAGGTCGTCCAGTTGTTCCTGTTCTTCGAGATCGTAGACTGACATGTTCGGTCCTTCGTCCTGGATTGATTATTTCATTACCTGTGAATTGCCAACTGCTGCCAACTGCGCAAAGTGGGAGGCGAGCGTTGCCGTGGGCACGGCGACCTGTTCACCCTGCGCCCGCAGCGGCTTGACGGCGACCGTTCCGGCCGCTGCCTCATCGTCGCCGATCACGAGGGCGAATCCGGCACCGCTCGCATCGGCTTTTTTCATTTGCGACTTGAAGCTGCCGGCACCCGCATTGACGATTACCACGTGGCCGCTGTCACGCAGCGTCTCCGCCACCTGGCGCGCAAGGGGACCCGCAGCCACTCCCGCGTGCACGACATACGCCAGCGGGGCATCTTCGAACTTGCGTCCCGCATCCTGCAACAGCAACAGGACGCGTTCGGTGCCGATGCCGAATCCGCAACCGGGCGTGGGCTTGCCCCCGAGCTGCTCGAACAGGCCGTCGTAGCGCCCGCCGGAACAGACGGCACTTTGCGCGCCCAGCCGTCCGGAGACCCACTCGAAGACGGTGGCGTTGTAATAGTCGAGTCCGCGCACCAATCGCGGATTGACGCGAAAGCTGATGCCTGCGTCACGGACCCCTTCCTGAATTTCGTGGAATAGCGCGCGGGACGCCTCGCCCAGCGTGTCCCACAACTTCGGCGCTGCCTCGATTATCTCCTGCATGGCCGGGTTCTTGCTGTCCAGGATGCGCAGCGGATTGGTGAGCAGCCGGCGCTGTGCATCCGCGTCGAGCAGATCGCGAGATTGCTCGAAATGGACGATGAGCTTGTCCCGGAATGTCCGACGTTCGGAGGCGGAGCCAATCGTGTTGAGTTCGAGCGTGATGTCGGTCAGGCCGAGCCTTCGCCACAGGCGCTGGACCATGACGAGCAACTCGACATCGATATCCGGTCCTGCAAACCCGAGCGCCTCGGCGCCGAAGGTGTGATATTGGCGATAGCGGCCCTTCTGCGGGCGTTCGTGACGGAACAGCGGGCCGCTGTACCAAAGCCGCTTCGGGCCATCGTAGAGCAGATTGTGTTCGAGCGCCGCGCGCACTGTCGGCGCGGTCCCCTCAGGGCGCAGCGACAGGCTCTCGCCGTTGTCGTCGAACGTGTACATCTCCTTTTCGACGATGTCCGTCGCCTGGCCTACGCTGCGGACGAAGAGCTCGGTCTTCTCGACGATGGGCGTGCGGATTTTGCGATAGCCGTATTGACGAAACACATCGCGGACGGTGTCCTCGAAGAATTCCCACAACGCGGCCTCGTCGGGCAGCACGTCGTTCATGCCGCGCACGGCTTGCAGCCGCCCGGCAGTCGCGATGGCAGCCCGGCCTTTCAGCGGGACCAATACGTCCGTCACACGACCGCCTTGACGGCGATGGTCTTCCGGTCGGGCTTCAGATGCGGGGCAGGTTCCTCGCCGCCGTAGGTCGCGCGGACGTAATCGTGCACCAGCGCCTGGAATTCCTGGGCGATGCGGTCGCCCTTGAGCGTCACCGTCTTCATCCCGTCGACGAATACCGGCGCGACGGGAGTTTCGCCGGTGCCGGGGAGGGAGATGCCGACATTGGCGAGCTTCGACTCGCCCGGGCCGTTGACGACGCAGCCCATGACCGCGACCTGCATGTTCTCGACCCCGGGGTAGCGCAGTCGCCAAGCGGGCATCGACGTGCGCAAGTAAGACTGGATCTGCTCCGCCAGCGACTGGAAATACGTGCTGGTGGTACGGCCGCAGCCCGGGCAGGCGATGACCAGCGGCGTGAACGCGCGCAATCCCATCGTCTGCAGGATCTCCTGGGCAACGATGACCTCGCGGGTGCGATCGCCGTCAGGCTCGGGCGTCAATGAAACGCGAATCGTGTCGCCGATGCCCTGTTGCAGGAGCACGGCCATCGCCGCGGTCGATGCCACGATGCCTTTGCTGCCCATGCCGGCTTCGGTGAGCCCCAGGTGCAGCGGGTAGTCGCAACGGCGCGCGAGTTCGGTGTAGACGGCGACCAGGTCCTGCACATCGGACACCTTGCACGACAGGATGATGCGGTCGCCCGGCAGGCCCAACTCTTCGGCCCGCTGCGCGCTGCCGATGGCCGACGTGATGAGCGCCTCGCGCATGACGGCATCGGCTGCGAGTGGTTCTCTCAACCGCGCGTTGTCGTCCATCAGGCGCGCGAGGAGGTCGGCGTCCAGGCTGCCCCAGTTGACGCCGATGCGCACGGGCTTCCCGTATTCGATGGCCTTTTCGATCATCACCACGAACTGCGGGTCGCGCTTGCTTCCCTTTCCTACGTTCCCCGGATTGATCCGGTACTTGTCGAGCGCACGCGCGCAATCCGGATAATCGGTGAGGAGCTTGTGTCCATTGAAATGGAAATCGCCCACGAGCGGAACCTTGCATCCCGCTGCGTCGAGTTGCGCGCGGATCGCGCCGACGGCGGCGGCCGCTTCCGCCGAATTGACGGTGATCCGCACCAGTTCCGAACCGGCGTCGGCGAGTGCCTTGACCTGCGCCACCGTCGCCGCTGCATCGGCGGTGTCGGTGTTCGTCATCGACTGGATGACGATCGGTGCGCCGCCGCCGACCTTGATGCCGTTGATGTAGACCTGGCGCGAGGTTCGGCGCGTGATGAGGGGGCGTTGCATGCGGCCTACCTGAGCGTGAACTTGGCGACGTTCTGCCGGGTGAACGGCGCCGTGTCGAAGGATTTGCCCTGCCAGGTCACGCTGACCGCGGCGGCGTTGCCCAGGATTACTTCGAAGGGAGCGCGGCCATTCACTGCCTGGGAAGCGCCAGCATTGCCGGTGACCGACAGGATGAGCACGCCGGTGCCGTCCCGGACCTCCACCCACGACGTGCCTTGGAACGACAGGGTGATCGGAGCGTCGGCGGCGTTGGGAAAAGGGGTTGCGGCCACTGGCGCGTCGCCGGTGTCCAACTTGCGGGGTGCATTTTCCGGCGGCGCTTCGGCCTTTTCGCCGGTGCCGGCAAGTGGATTGGGCAGAACCGTCGTGGTGTTCGAGGGCGCGACGCTGCCTATCGGTGCCAACTGAACCGCCGGCACACCGGGTTTGCCGATCACGACCGCCTTTGCCAACTCCGCCGGCGGGCGCGTGATTTCGTACACTGCCGCCACCGAGACGACGGCCACCAGCGCCAGCGGAATGGCCCAGCGCGCGGCGCTTGGGCGAGTCTGGACATCCGCGGGCAACTCACCCATCGGCCGCGGCATCGGTGCCAGCGACGGATGTTCGAGCGATGGCGGGACGGCGGTCTCTGGCAGCGCCGCCAGCACGGCGTCGGTATCGAGTCGCAACAATCGCGCGTAGTTGCGCACGAAGCCACGGACGAAGGTGCGGCCGGGAAGCTTGGAGAAGTCGCCGTCCTCAAGTGCCGCGATCTGGCGCGGAGCCAGTTTCAATTGCTGCGCGACGGCCGCTATCGAAAGCCCCGCAGCCTCGCGGCCGGCGCGCAGCAGAGTACCTGCGGCGACGGCACCATTCGGCGACGGGTCCTGGGCCACAGTGTCGGCGCCGTCGGTCACTCGCAGGCTCCCGTCGCGATGCTCTTCGTTTCGGCAGAGTCCGGATACCGATTCTTGAGCTGCGAAATGTATGAGGCCTCGGTGCTGCGGTCGCCCAGCTTGCGCTCGATGCACATGCCAAGCGCCAGCGCCTCGGGCGATGGATTGGTGTCCTGCATGACAGGCTTCATCAGCGCGCGCGCTTCCACGAAACGCCCATCCTTGTAGGCCAGTTGCGAGAGGCTGAACGCGGCCTGGGGATTATTCGGTGAAGCGCCGAGCGCGCGCTTGAAGAACACCTCGGCGCGCTGGTTTTCGCCCAGCGACCCGGCGCACCGCCCGGCGTTGATCAGCGCGATTTCAGGCGATTTGTAGAGCGGGTTGCGCACCGCCATTTCGAATTCGGGGAGCGCTTCCTTCGCCTGGTCATGCGTACACAGGTACCAGCCCCAGTTTTGCCGGAATTCGGAATCGTTCGGCGCGAGTTCCAGCGCCTTGCGGAAATTCCGCGCTGCTTCCGCATCCTGCCCGAGCGTCGCATAGACCAGGCCGTAGACGTTGTAGATCTTCGGATTGGTGGGGTCGAGCTTCGTGGCTTCGGCCAATTCCTGCAACGCGACGTCCATCTGGCCGCGTTCGTAATAACCCGCCGCAAGTTCGGCGCGCAAGTTCGCCCGCACCGGCAACGGCGCTTCCTTGATGGCTGGCGGAGGCGGAGGCACGGGAACAACCACGGTTGGCGGTGCGGTGGTGGAAGTCGACGTGCAGCCCACCGCCAATACGAACACGGCAATCATCGGGATCAACCAGGGAGCAAAGCGGCGCATGGCTATTTCTTGCCTCATGACAGGAATCAGGGGGAGGGTGCGGAAACGACGCGTGTCGCCAGCCGACGCTTGGTGCGATCCTGTACCTGGCCAGCCAGCTGGCCGCAAGCCGCGTCGATGTCCTCGCCCCGCGTCTTGCGGATGGTCGTGACCAGGCCGGCTGCGACGAGGATCGCCTGAAACGCAACGATCCGTACACGTGGACTCGTGCGGAACTCGGTGCCCGGAAACGGGTTGAACGGAATCAGGTTGAACTTGCATGGCACGCTGCGCACAAGTTCGACCAATGCATGCGCGTGTGAATCTGCATCGTTGACGCCATCGAGCATGACGTATTCGAAGGTGACGAAATCGCGTGGCGCGCGATCAAGGTAACGGACGCAGGCCGCCAACAGTTCGGCGAGTGGGTGCGTGCGGTTGATCGGCACCAGCCGGTCACGCAGCGCGTTGTCGGGCGCGTGCAGCGAAACCGCCAGCGCCACCGGGCATTCGTCGCGCAACCGATCGATCTGGGGCACCAGGCCGGAGGTCGACAACGTCACGCGCCGCCGCGACAGGCCATAGGCGTTGTCGTCCAGCATGAGCCTCAGCGCAGGCACGACATTGTCGAAATTGGCGAGCGGCTCGCCCATTCCCATCATCACGACGTTGGTGATCGGCGGCCGGCCGTGCTCGATCCACGGGGCGGTGACGCCGTGTTCGAGCAGCGTGCGGTTGGCATGCCAAAGCTGGCCGATGATTTCACCGGTCGAGAGATTACGATTGAATCCCTGCTTGCCCGTGGAACAGAACGCGCAGTCGAGCGCGCAACCTGCCTGTGACGAAATGCACAGCGTGCCGCGATCGTCTTCGGGGATGTACACCGATTCCACGGCGTTGCCGTTGCCCGCGTCGAGCAGCCATTTCCGCGTGCCGTCGGCGGCGGTCGTGTCCCGGATGACGGTCGGTGCGCGAATCGCGGATTCGGCGGCGAGCTTTTCCCGCAGCGGTTTCGCGAGATCGGTCATCGCGCTCACGTCGTCGACGAAGCGCTGGTGGATCCAGTGCGCGACCTGCTTCGCGCGAAACGGCTTCTCGCCGCGTTCGGCGAAGAACGTCGCGAGGCCGGCGGGGTCGAGGTCGAGCAGGTTGGTCATCGCTTTTTTTTAACGGCTGTACACCGCCAGCGCGGGGAAGAAATACGAAATTTCGGCCTTCGCTGTTTCCGGCGCGTCGGAGCCGTGAACGGCGTTGGCATCGATCGACTTTGCGAAATCGGCGCGTATGGTTCCCGCAGCCGCTTTCGTCGGGTCGGTGGCGCCCATCAATTCACGGTTTTTCGCAATGGCGTTTTCCCCTTCGAGCGCCTGGATCATCACCGGGCCGGAGACCATGAAATCCACGAGGGAACGGAAAAACGGGCGTTCACGATGAACGGCGTAAAAGCCCTCGGCTTCGGCGCGCGACAGCCAGGCCATCTGCGCTGCCACGATTTTGAGGCCCGCCTTCTCGAAACGGGCAAGAATTTCTCCGATCGCGTTCTGGGCGACCGCATCAGGCTTGATGATGGAAAGCGTTTGTTCAACTGCCATGTACAGGCTCCGACAGGTAAAAAGCGGATAAAAGCGAATGAATTCAAAATTATAGCACGTCGACGGGGGTGCCGCGACCGGTCAGGACGGGCCCGTTGCAGGTGTCATCCCGAGTGTAGCGAGGGATCCGCTGTTTGCCCGAAATGAACGAGCAATGAGAAGCAGATTCCCCGAAGCTGCGCTCCTCGGAATGACACGGTGGTATCACTCCTCGGAATGACCCTGGAGTTTTTTGAACTCCCGCTAGCGCATCATCCCGAGAGTCTGCGGCAGCCAGAGCGAGAGCGCCGGCCAATAGGTGACGATGACCAGGAATACCAGCATCGTCAACAGCCACGGCCATACCGCGATGGTGAGCTCGGTGATGCCCATCTTGGTGAGCCCCGATGCCACATAGAGGTTGAGGCCGACCGGCGGATGACACATGCCGATTTCCATGTTCACCGTCATCATGATGCCGAAATGCACCGGGTCGATGCCGAGCTTCATCGCGACGGGGAACAGGATCGGCGCCATGATCAGCACGATGGACGAGGGCTCCATCACGTTGCCGGCGAGCAGCAGCAGCACGTTCACGAAGAGCAGGAACGACACGACACCGAGGCCCTTGTCGAGCATCCACTGCGCCATCACTTGCGGGATCTGTTCGGACGTCATCAGGAACGAGAACAGCACGGCGTTGGTGATGATGTAGAGCAACATTGCGCTCATGTTGGCCGAATCGAGCAGCACCTTCGGCACCTTGGCGAGCGTCAGGTCCTTGTACACGTAGACGGCCACGACGAACGCGTAGACCGCGCTCATCGCCGCAGCTTCCGTCGGCGTGAACATTCCGCTGTAGATCCCGCCGATGACAATGATGATGAGCAACAGGCCCCAGATGCTGGCGCGGAAGGTGCGCCAGCGCTCGGCCCAGCTCGCCTTCGGCAGGCGCGGGAAATTGTTCTTCCGCGCGAGGTGCCACGTGGTCACGCCGAGCATTGTGGCCAATACGAGTCCCGGCACGACACCTGCCATGAAGAGCTGGCCGACCGAGGTGTTGGTCGCGACCGAATACATCACCATCACGATGGACGGCGGAATGAGAATGCCCAGTGCGCCGGACGTGGTGATGACACCTGCGCCGAACGATTTTGGAAAGCCCTGCTTCACCATGGCGGGCAGGATGATCGAGCCGATCGCGACCACCGTTGCAGGCGAGGACCCCGACACGGCCGCGAACAGCGCGCAGGCCATGACGCCGGCGAGCGCGAGTCCGCCGTGCCAATGGCCCACCATCGCCGTCGCGAAGCTGATCATCCGTCGCGCCACGCCGCCGTGGGTGAGGAAATTTCCGGCGAGGATGAAGAAGGGAATCGCCATGATCTCGAACCGCTCGATCCCGGTAAAGAGTTTCAGCGCGACGGCCGTGATCGGTACCTGCGTCATCGCGAACAGGTACGTGAGCACGGTCAGGCCGAGCGAGATCGAAATCGGCATGCCGGTCAGCATCAGCCCGAACAGCAGCAGGAAGATGATGATTGGAGTCGGCAGGTGGACGCCTATCGCAAAAAGCGCCAGCGGCAGCACCACCATTGCCGGCGGGAGCAGCGACCAGAACCGCAGGGAAGCGGTCATCGCGGGCCTCCCTCTCTGGCGTCGGCCGGATGCAGATTGTCGGCCATGTTGTACGGATTGAGGGGCTCCTCGATGCCCTCCACGAACGCGTGGTCATGCTTGGGCAATTCGCCGGTTTTCGCGAAGTGCCAGGCCACCTGGAGGAAGCGAAAGCACATGAGGTAGGAGCCGCACGGAATGCACAGGTAGACGATCCAGAGCGGCAACTCCAGGTCGGCCGACGTCTGGTCGGTATGGCCTATCGCCCACACATAGTTCGCGCCGAGCGTGCCGACGATTACGGTGAACAGCGCGCCGGCAAGGAGTCCGAACAGGATGTACTTGCGCCGGGTGGGTACGGGCAGCGCATTGATGAGGACGTCCACGCCGACGTGGATGCCGGTGCGCACGCCGTAGGCGGCGCCGAATTTCGCCATCCAGATGAACATGTAGATGCACAGTTCCTGCGCCCACGAGAGGTGGATCGCAAGGAGCCAGTCCTGCACGACCGGAACGGCCAAGCCGGCCGCGTAGCGGTGCACGACCGCGACAAAGATGAGCAACGTGGCCGCGCCGAGGAGAAATGCGATCAGCCATTCCTCGAGGTGGTCCAGAACCTTCAGCATAGGCATCCGTCCGCATTGCTGCCCCCGCGCCGGGTTCAACAAAAAACGCCACTGCGGTCGCGGGACGATGCAGTGGCGTCGCGTGCTCTTGTATCAGGGATGGAAACCGGTCTCTTTGTACACCGACTGGATCAGGTCCTTTCCGATGCGACCCTCCTGCTCACGATGGACCGCGACAAGGGCCTTTTTCCACACCGCTTTTTCCTCCGGAGTCAGCGTGAGGATCTGCGTCTTGCCCGATTTGCGCACTGCTTCGACGGAGTCGTCGTTTTCCTTCTTGGCGATGTCGTTGGAATACTTGGTCGCGTCCTTCATCGCACTTTCGAGCGCGGCACGGACATCGGCGGGCAAGCCGTCCCAGAATTTCTTGTTGATGATTACCGCGTAGCCAAGGTAGCCGTGTTCGGTCCTGGTCATGAACTTCTGGACTTCGTAGAATTTCTGCGTGTAGAAATTCGACGGCGGATTTTCGGTGCCGTCGACGACGCCGGTCTGCAGACCCTGATAGACCTCCGAAAAGGCCATCTTCTGCGGTATCGCCCCGAGCGCACGCATCTCGGCCTCCAGCACGTTCGACGACTGTATGCGCATCTTCAGGCCCTTCACGTCGGCGGGCGACCTAAGCGCCTTGTTGGCGCTCATGTCCTTGAACCCGTTATCCCAGTAAGCGAGCCCGACGATGCCCTTGCTCTCCAGCTTCTGGAACAATGCCTTGCCGATGGCGCCTTCGGTGACCTTGTGCAGCTCTTCATAGTTGTCGAAGATGTAGGGCAGATCGAAGACCTCGTATTCGCGCACGCCGAGCTGTCCGAACTTGGCCAGTGACGGCGCCAGCATCTGCACCGAACCCAACTGCAGCGCTTCCATTTCCTCGCCGTCCTTGTAGAGCTGGCTGTTCGGGTAGACCTCGACCTTGACCTTGCCCTTGGTGCGTTCTTCGGCGAGCTTCTTGAAATATTCCGAGCCCTTGCCTTTGGGCGTGTCGTTGGCGACGACGTGGCTGAACTTGATGATGATGGGCTGCTGCGCGATCGCGCTGCCCGTGGCGATGGCGAATGCCGAACAGGCAGCCGCGAACGCGATGGCGAATCTTATGAACTTCATGGGTCCTCCGGAGGTGCTGTCAAGCGTGGCGCCATGCATGGTGGAGCCGTTGGGTCATTGGGCGGTACCATTAGGCGGTTAGCCGCCGAGGTTGTCAACTTGGTGTCAACTGAGTGTCGACCGGGAGTCAACCGAGCGGATTGCGCGAGATCAAATGCCCTTCGGATGCCAGGAAATAGTCACGCCCGGTTGTGCCGGCAGCGTACGAAATGCCGCATCGATACCGACGCCCGCGACCGCGACCAGCGCATCGCCGCAGAAAATCAGCGGCAATCCGTTGCGTTCCCAAGCCGGAATCCCGGCGTCGCGCAGGATGGACTTGAGTGCCCGGCGCGGCCGGTCCGGCGCGACCTGGAAGCGCTCCCCACCCATGCGCGCGCGGACCCGTACGGGCGCGCACGTCAGCCGTTTTTCATCGACGCCGGCGCCGTCCGCACGACCGAAGACAAGGGTGCCATGCGGCAGCACGAGTGCGGGTTCGCCGCACCACGGCACGTCGAAGCGCAATGGCAGGGCCGCATGCAGCGCAATCCGGCCCTGATGAACGCCGATTTGGACCCCGGCATGGGCCAGGCGGATTGCGGAGTCCCCTCGCGCGCCGCGGAGCTGGTCAAGCATGGCGGCAAGCCGCGCCGAAGACGGCGCGGGCAGTCCCTGGCCACGCA
>JAYTIR010000057.1:0-9119 GCA_043731765.1 Burkholderiales bacterium | reverse complement strand
GCCCTCGCCCGCGGCGACCTGGCTGTCCAGGTCCGCCACGACGTACAACTCCCCACCGCGCGCGCGCACTTCCTGCAGATTGGACTTGAGTTTTTCGAGCAGCGCGTCGTTGGGCGCGATGGCGACCACCGGCATGTTGGCGTCGACCAGCGCGAGCGGGCCATGCTTCAACTCGCCGGCTGGATAGGCTTCGGCGTGGATGTAGGAAATTTCCTTGAGCTTCAATGCACCTTCGAGTGCGATCGGATAGTGAAGCCCGCGACCGAGGAACAGCGCATGCTCCTTGCCGGCAAACGCCTGTGCCCACGCAATCAGGTGCGGCTCCAGCGCCAGGGCTCCCTGAATCGCGCCCGGTAAGTGCCGCAGCGCCGCCAGCCATTTCATTTCGTCTTGCGCAGAAAGCTTTCCGCGCAATTTTGCCAGCGTCAGTGCCAGCAGGAATTGCACGATGAGCTGCGTCGTGAATGCCTTGGTCGACGCGACGCCGACCTCGATGCCGGCACGCGTAAGGAACAGCATCTCCGTCTGGCGCACCATCGAACTGGTCGCGACGTTGCAGACCGCCAGAGTGTGCGCGTGCCCCAAAGCCTTCGCATGTTTGAGTGCCGCGAGCGTGTCGGCGGTTTCGCCCGACTGCGACACCACGACGACCAGAGCGTCCGCTTGCGGCACACTGTTTCGATAGCGGTACTCGCTGGCGATCTCGACGGCGCAGGGTATTCGCGCAAGGGTTTCGATCCACTCCTTGGCAATCAGGCCAGAGTAGTAACTTGTCCCACATGCCAGGATCAGCACAGAGTTGACGCGGGGCAATATCTCGGCGGCCCGTGCGCCGAACAACGCCGGGTCGATGCCACCGACTGCTTCGAGCGTATCCGCGACGGCACGCGGCTGCTCGAAGATTTCTTTTTGCATGAAGTGCCGGTAAGGTCCGAGTTCGACGGCGGCGCTACCCGCAGGCACGTCGACGATGGCGCGGTCGGCACGCTGTCCCTGCGCGTCGTAGATCGCGTAGGACTCGCGCCGTACGTCGGCCACGTCGCCTTCCTCGAGATAGGCCACGCGCCGCGTCACCGGCACCAGCGCGGCCGCATCGGACGCGAGGAAGTGATCGTCCACGCCGAGACCGACGACGAGCGGGCTCCCCTGCCGCGCGCCGACGACGCGCCCCGGTTCGCGGGTCGTAATGACCGCGATCGCATACGCCCCGTGGAATTCCGCCACGGCAAGCTGCACCGCGCGCAACAGGTCGCTCTTGGCCGCCCCGTGCCAATGCGCGTGCACAAGGTGCGCAATCACTTCGGTGTCGGTCTGCGTGCGGAATTCGTAGCCCTGCGCTTTCAGGCGTTCGCGCAATGCCTCGTAATTTTCGATGATGCCGTTGTGGACGACCGCAACTTCATCGCCCGACGTGTGCGGATGCGCATTGACTAGCGAAGGTGCGCCGTGCGTCGCCCATCGCGTATGCGAAATGCCGGTCATGCCGGTGAGATGTCGCGCATCGGCCTGCGCGGCCAGGTCCGCGACGCGCGCCACGGACACGAGACGTTCGAGTACCGGTGTGGCGCCGCCATTGATGACGGCGAGGCCGGTCGAGTCGTAGCCGCGGTATTCCAGCCGCCGGATGCCTTCGATCAGGAGGGGGACCACATTGCGCAGCGAGGCTGCGCCGACGATGCCGCACATTATTCCGTCAGTCCTTGTGCCTAAGGTTTCGGCTTCTTGGCCGGGCGCTGCCAGCCCGCGACCGTCAACTGTTTCGCGCGCGCCACCGTGAGCTCGCCGGGTGGCGCGTCCTGCGCTATCGTGCTGCCGCCACCGATCGTCGCGCCTTCGCCAATCGTCACTGGCGCGATGAGGACGCAGTTCGATCCGATGCTGGCGTTGTCGCCGATGACGGTGGCGTGCTTGTTCGCGCCGTCGTAATTCGCGACGATCGCGCCTGCGCCGTAATTGACGTGGGCGCCTACCGTCGCGTCGCCGATGTAGGCCAGGTGGTTGGCCTTGCTGCCGCGGCCCAACTTGCTCGCCTTTATCTCGACAAAATTACCGATGTGAACTTCCTCGTCCAGCGAGGTGCCGGGCCGTAACCGCGCATACGGGCCGATTCGGCAATTTGCGCCGACCTTGGCGTCGTCCAAATGCGAATACGGGCCGATAACGGTGCCGGTGCCGATCGCGACATCGCGCAGCACGCAATAGGGGCCGACATTGACGCCATCGGCCAGCGTGACTTTGCCTTCGAATACACAGCCGATGTCGATGAGCACATCGCGTCCGCAGGCAAGCGTGCCGCGAATGTCGATGCGCGCGGGATCGGCGAGCGTGGCGCCGGCCGCCATCAGCGCTTCGGCCTGCCGCATCTGCACGATGCGTTCGACCGCCGCGAGCTGCGCGCGATCGTTGATGCCGCGCACGTCGCGCTCGTCGGCGGCGACATGGGCCACCACGGGTGATCCGTCCGCGACTGCCAACGCGACGATGTCGGTCAGGTAGTACTCGTTCTGCGCATTGTTGGACTTGAGCGCCGCGACCCAGCGGCGCAGCAGTGCGGTGGGTGCCGCCATCACACCGGTGTTGATCTCGTCGATCGCGCGTTGCGCCGGATTCGCGTCCTTCTCTTCCACTATCGCGCGCACCCGGCCCGCGCCATCCCGGACGATGCGTCCAAGTCCCGACGGGTCCGGTACGTGCACCGTGAGCACCGCCAGCTTGCCTCCCTCCGCTTCCCGCACCAATGCAGCGAGCGCCGCGGGCGGCACGAGCGGAATATCGCCGATCGTGACCAGCGTCACGCCGTCGGCAGGAAGCGCATCCAGCGCAACGCGCGTGGCATCGCCGGTGCCATTCGGTGGGTCCTGACGCACGAAGCGAAGGTCGGGGGCGGCAATCGCCGCCTGCACAGCGTCCCCACCGTGGCCGATCACGACGGCGATCGCGCGCGGCGCGAGCGCGCGAGCGGCAGCCAGGACATGGGCGATGAGCGGGCGGCCGGCCAGCGAGTGCAACACTTTCGGCAGCGCCGAATGCATGCGCTTGCCCTGCCCGGCGGCGAGTATCGCGACGTTGAGCGGGGAGGTCATAAGGAGAGCGTGATGATACGCCACCGGTCCTCATTTGCCTCCCGTTTGCCACTCATTTGCCCTTCATCTCGCTGTCGCCTTGCCCCAAGCAGACGTGCAGCGACGGCCCCTGGGTGATACAGTCTTGCGCCTGCCGGCACGCGAGGAAAAGGCGTCCCGCCATCGCGAGTCCCAGTCAAAGGAGGAACGGAATGAAACCGAATCACTTCCTGCGCGCGTTTGCCATCCTGTTCGCGGCCGCGACAATGACGACGCCGTTGATGGCCGCCGACGCCTGCAGCAATCGCGGCGAACTCGACCAGATGTATTGCGACGCGAACAAGGACATGGTCGCCGACGTGCCAACCGATTCGAAGAAGTGGAAGAACCCGTCGACGATCGTGTTCACCTACACCCCGGTGGAAGACCCCGCGGTGTACGAAAACATCTTCAAGCCGTTCACGACCTATCTCGCGAAATGCATCGACAAGAAGGTCGTCTTCTACCAGGTCCAGAGCAACGCGGCGGAGATCGAGGCGATGCGCTCCGGCCGGTTGCATGTCGGCGGCTTCTCGACCGGGCCGACGGCGTTCGCGGTCAATCTCGCAGGCGCGATTCCTTTCGCGGTGAAAGGCAATGCGAAGGAATTCCAGGGCTACAACCTCATCGTGATCGTCAAGGCCAATTCGCCGTATCAGAAACTCTCTGACCTCAAGGGAAAGAAATTGGCGCACACGTCGCCGTCCTCCAATTCGGGCCATCTCGCCCCGATGGCGCTGTTCCCGCCGCTCGGACTCACGCCGGACAAGGACTACAAGATCATCTTTTCCGGCAAGCATGATCAGTCGGTGATGGGCGTGAATTCCGGCGACTACGACGCCGCGGCCGTGGCGTCCGACGTGTTTCACCGGATGGCGGAACGCGGGCAGGTGAAGGAAGCCGATTTCCGCATCATCTACCGCAGCCAGAAATTTCCGACGTCGTCGTTCGCGTATGCGCATGACCTGGAACCCAAGCTCGCCGACAAGATGCTTTCCTGCTTCTACGATTTCCGTTTCCCGCCCGAAATGCAGAAAGCATTCGACGGCGCCGACCGATTCTTCCCGATCAACTATGCGACGACGTGGGAACCCGTGCGGGCGGTGGCCAAGGGTTCTGGCGGAGGATTCGACAAGGCCACGTACGAGAAGGAGACGAAGAGGGAAGCCGACGAAGCGGCGGCGAAAGCCAAGGCAAAGAAGAGTTAATGCGAGGCATCTGCTCTTGCTGACGCTCAAGCATCTCTCGAAGTCGTATGTCAGCGACAAGCCGGTCCTGACCGACATCAATCTCGAGATCGCGGCGCAGGGGATCACCGCGATCATCGGGCCTTCGGGCACGGGCAAGAGCACGCTGATCCGCTGCATCAACCGGCTGGTCGAGCCGTCGGCGGGTGAAATCCTGTTCGAAGGCGAAGATCTCGCCAAGCTCTCCGGCGCATCGCTGCGACAAGCACGGCGGCACATCGGCATGGTGTTCCAGGAATACAACCTGGTCGAACGCCTGACGGTGATGGAGAACCTGCTGTCCGGCCGGCTGGGCTACGTATCGTCGTGGCGCGCATGGCGGCGCAAGTTTCCGGGGGACGACATCCGCAAAGCATTCGAGTTGCTCGACCTGGTGGGCCTGTCGGGATTCGCGCATCGCCGCGCCGACGCGCTGTCTGGCGGGCAACGCCAGCGCGTCGGCATCGCGCGCGCGGTGATGCAGGAGCCGAAGATGCTGCTCGCCGACGAGCCGACGTCCTCGCTCGATCCGAAGACCTCGGTGGAGATCATGCAACTGCTCGCGGACGTCGGGCGTGCGCGCGCCATTCCCGTGCTCATCAACATGCACGACGTCGAACTCGCCAAGCGGTTCGCCGACCGCATTGTCGGAATGTCCGATGGCCGCATCGTTTTCGACGGCGCCCCAGGCACGCTGTCCGACGACGTGCTGAAGCAGATTTACGGCGGCGAAGCATGGTTGCAATGAGTTGGCCGCAATGAGCTGGCCGCAATGACCTCCACCACACTCGGCGCGCCGGACCCCTCATCGGACCCCTCATCTGATCCCTTCCCGCGGAGCGTCTGGCCGAAAATCGCCGGCGTCCTGTTGGCCGCCTACGTGATCTACGCCTGCGCGCAGATGGAGATTTCGTGGGAGCGGGTCGAGATCGGCCTCTCCAACGCCGCACACTTCTTCAGCCGACTGTTTCCGCCCAATTTCACGCGCTGGGAACTGCTGGTCAAGGGACTTCTGGAGAGCCTCCAGATCGCGGTGCTCGCGTCCACGCTCGGCATCCTGCTGGCGTTGCCCATCGGCCTCGCCGCGGCGCGCAACCTGATGCCGGCGTGGGTCACGTGGCCGGCGCGCATCGTCATCGTCATGGCGCGCTCGTTCCACCCGGTGATCGTCGCGATCCTGTTCGTCAAGGCGGTCGGCTTTGGCGCGCTCGCCGGCATCCTCGCGCTGACCGTCGCGTCGATCGGTTTCATCGGCAAGCTCTTCACCGAAGCGATCGAGGAAATTTCGGAGAAGCAGGTCGAGGCGGTGCGCGCAACCGGCGCGCCGTTCGCGTCGGTGCTGTGGTTCGGCGTCCTGCCCCAGGTGTTGCCGCGCTTCATCGGCTTTGCGACCTATCAGCTGGATTCCAACCTGCGCAACTCGACGATGGTGGGCATCGTCGGCGCCGGTGGCATTGGCGGCACGCTGTTCGCGGCCTTCCAGCGCTTTGATTACGACTACGTCTGCGCGATTCTGCTTTCGATCATCGCGCTCATCATGCTGGGCGAGTTGCTGGCCACCGCGGTGCGCGCGATCTTCATCGACAACGCAACGCTGCGTGATTTCTTCCGGCGCGGCGCAAGCACCCGCGAACGGCATCTGGAGGACGACTGATGAGCGCCGCCGGGCCGTCCCAAGGCGCTCGCCCCCCTGGGGGGGAGCGGCGCGCAGCGCCGTTCGGGGGGGAACATGCCAATGCTGTGACGGCCACGTCCACCGGCCTCGAATGGCACCGATTCACCCGCGGCCAGCGCCTCGCGCGCTTTGTCGTGCATCTGGCGATCGTCGCTGCGATCGTGGTGTCGGCGCAGTCTGTCGAGATCATTCCGGAGTTCCTGGCCGATGCCCCGGAGCAAATGGTGGATCTCTTTTCACGCATGTGGCCGGTCGACTGGTCGCACTACGAAGGCCCGGTGCATTCCGCGTTGATGGAAACAATCCACATCGCTTCGCTGGGCACGCTGCTGGCGCTGATTCTGGCGCTGCCCGTCGGTGTGCTCGCCGCGCACAACCTGGTCCCGTTCACCCCGGTCAACCTGTTTGCAAAATTGATCCTCGTGTCGTCGCGGTCGGTGAATTCGCTGGTCTGGGCGCTGCTCTTCGTCGGCATCTTCGGTCCCGGCGCGCTGGCGGGCACGTTGGCCATCGCGTTTCGCTCGATCGGTTTCGTCGGCAAGTTGTTCGGCGAGGCGCTGGAAGAGGCGCATCCCGGCCCCATCGAAGCGCTGACCGCCGCGGGCGCCCCGTGGATGTCGCGGTTGACGTTCGGCTACTGGCCGCAGGTGCGCCCGGCATTCTGGTCGATCGCGCTGTTCCGCTGGGACATCAACGTGCGCGAGTCTGCCGTGCTCGGGTTGGTCGGCGCCGGTGGCATCGGCATGGCGCTCGACGCTGCGCTGAATCTTTTCCAATGGGATCGCGTCGCGTTGATACTGATCGCGATCGTGGTCATCGTGATCGTTGCCGAGGTCGTCGTTACACAGGTGCGCAAGCGCGTGATCTAATCCGCGCCATGGCGATCATCGCGGTCTTCAACCAGAAGGGTGGCGTCGGAAAAACCACGACCGCGCTCAACCTGCTCGCCGCCGTCGCCCAGCGCAGGGCGCGGCCGCTGGGCATCGACCTCGACCCGCAGGGCCACCTTTCGCACACTTTCGGCGTCCAACCACGACTCGCGGACGACACGTTGTACAGTTTTTTCATCCGCCAACGCCCGCTGGAGGAGATCGCGCAGATCACGCGCAGCGGCGTCATGTTGTGCCCTTCCCATCTCGAGCTGGCCAAGCTCGACACGCTGCTGGGGAAAAGCGTGAATGTCGTGACCAAGTTGCGGCTGGCGCTGCACGCGCGCCCGGCGGTGCCGGGGCCGGTGATCATCGACTGCTGCCCGCTGCTCAATGTGCTTTCGCTCAACGCCGTGTTCGCCGCTGACGTGGTTCTGGTCCCGGTCTCGGCGGACTTTCTCTCGCTGCAGGGCGCCGAACAGGTCGAACGCGCGCTGAATGCGCTCGAACCCGTGTTCAAGCGGCGCTTGCCGCGACGCTATGTGCTGACACGATACGACGCGCGCAGGAGGATGAGTGCGGCGGTGGTGGCACGGATGGCGCAGACGCTGCGCACTGACGAGGTCTGCGTCACGCGGATTCGAGAGAATGTGAAACTGGCGGAGAGTCCGGCGGTGGGACTGGACATCTTCCGGCACGCGCCGAACAGCCGCGGCGCACACGACTACGCGGCCTTGTACGAGGAGCTAGTGGGTGCCGGCTTTATGGACTGACTGCGGGCTTGCGCTGATCAGCCCGATCACGCCTTCCACATCCAGCGTATCCACGCGGCGCGGCACCGCCTGTTCGCGGCACTCGATGATTTCGCAGTGGAGATACATCTGCCGCAGCCGCCGTTCCGCATCATTCAGCGTGGCGGCCATGATCAGGATGTTTTCCACCCGCTGACCATGCTTGGTCTTGATGTTGAAGCCGTAACGGATCACGAAAAGCCTCCCCTTCCGGACCGCCGAGCCCCCTTGGAGGTCGACCCCTAGACGCATCAAGGCGTTAGGGCCGGACGCTGATATGATAGGACAGATAGCGCATGCAAATAACGTACCGCCAACTTTTTCCACCTTGATGACGGACGTTTTCCCTCTCCCGCCGCGCGTGCCTTCGTCCACTAGCGAATCTGAGATGGTCGCTTCTCTGCGGCGTATGGCGCTAGTGAGTGCTGACCAACAAGTGATTCTAACGCCGCTGGCGGGAGGCGTTTCCTCGGACATCTTTCGCGTCGAGCTGCCTGGGCGCGTCATTTGCGTCAAACGCGCGCTCCCCCGGCTCAAGGTCGCCGCGGACTGGCGCGTTCCGGTCGAGCGGAATCGCTGGGAAGTGGAGTGGATGCGGGTGGCGGGCGGCATTGTTCCGGGCGCCGTGCCCGAGATCCTGGGTGAGGACCGCGAGTCGGGCACCTTCGCGATGGGCTGGTTGCCGCCGGACGAATACCCCGTCTGGAAGAAAATGCTGGTGGAAGGAGAATCAGATACGCGGACTGCCGCCACGGTGGGCGACGTGCTCGGCCGCATCCACTCGGCGACCGCCGACAGGCCGGATATCGCGGCGCGCTTTCCGACCGACGCGCTGTTCCAGGCGATCCGGCTCGATCCCTATCTCGTGACCGCCGCCAAGGCGAATCCGGACCTCTCGCGCCAATTGTTGGCCCTGGTGGCGACGACCGGCTCGACGCGACGAGCGCTGGTTCACGGGGACTTCAGCCCAAAGAACATTCTCGTTGGCGCCGAAGGGCCCGTTTTTCTCGACGCCGAATGCGCGTGGTACGGGGACCCGGCGTTCGATCTGGCCTTCGTGCTGAACCATCTGTTGCTGAAGGGCGTGTGGCGGCCGGACCGGCGCAGCGACTATCTGACGATGTTTGCGGCGCTCTGCGCGGCGTACCGCTCGCGCGTGACCTGGGAGCCGTGGACCACACTGGAGGCGCGCACCGCCGCGCTGCTGCCCGGATTGCTGTTGGCGCGCGTCGACGGCAAGTCTCCGGTCGAATATGTGACCGACGAGCGCGACCGGAACGCGATACGCGTGTTCGCACGCGACCACCTGCAGCAACCGGTGGCGAGCCTGACCGCACTGGCGCGCGACTGGTCCCCGTGAACCGCACGGCAATTTCGCGCGTGCATGCCCGCCAGGTCTGGGATTCACGCGGCCGGCCGACGGTCGAAGCCGAGGTGACGCTCGAAGGCGGCGCAAC
>JAYTIR010000056.1:0-23655 GCA_043731765.1 Burkholderiales bacterium | reverse complement strand
GTGAGGAATGTCAGCTCGAACAGCGCGATCGTGCGGACCAGTACCAGGAGCGAAGCCGCCAGGATTCCCGGTCCGAGCAGCGGCACCAGGATGTGCCAGAACATGCGGCCCGTGTTGGCGCCGAACACGCGCGCCGCGGATTCGAGGTTCGGATCGATCTGCTCGATGAACGGCGTCATTACCAGGATCACGAACGGCGCTGCCGGAATCAGGTTGGCGATGATGACCCCGTAGATCGTCCCGGCGAGCTGCGCCTTGTAGAGCACGGTCGCCAACGGAATGCCGTAGGTGATCGGCGGCACCATCAGCGGAAGAAGGAAGAGCAGCATCAGCAGCCGCTTGCCGGGGAAATCGCGGCGCGCGAGCGTGTACGCGGCGGGCACGCCGATCAAGAGCGCCAGGAAGACAACGGCAAACACGACCTCTACCGTCACCCACAGGATCGCGTCGAGCTGGAATTCCTTCCACGCCGACGTGTACCAACTGGTGGTCCAGCCCTCGGGCAGCCACGTGCCGAGCCAGCGCTTCGCGAACGAATTGGTGGCAACCGCCGCGATCATCAACCCGATATTGACGAGGAAAAGCGTCATCAGGCCCCACAGCAAGCCCGTCCACGCGCGGTCGAGAAGCCGGTAATCGGAGGTCGTGGCAGAGGCGCTCATCCCTTGCCTCCGCTCACCGGGCCCCGGTACATGAGGTTGCGCACGCCCAGCACCGCCGCGACGATGATGAGTTGCACAAAGCCCATGATCATCGCAATCGCCGAGGCCAGCGAGTAATCGTATTGCTCGAATGCCGCCTCGTACGCGGCGATCGAAATCACGCGCGTCGGTCCCGCGGGCGAACCCAACAGCACCGCCGACGGAAACACCGAGAAGGCCTGGACGAATGCCAGACAAAAGCACATCGCGAGGCCGGGCGCCAGCAACGGCAGATAGATGGTGCGGAACTGCGCCCGCGGATTCGCGCCGAGCGTGGATGCCGCGCGCGCCAGCACCGGATCGATACCGGTGATGTACGAGAGGATCAGCAGGAACGCAAATGGAAATCCGGAAATGACCAGCGAGATCAGCACGCCCCAGTAGTTGTGGGTGAGCCGGATCGACCCCTCGTACAGATGGAAGAACTGCAGGAACTGCGCGAGCCACCCCTTCGGGCCGAAATAGGTCAGCATGCCTTCGGCGATCAGCACCGTACCAAGCGTGATCGGTATGACCAATATGGTGGTCGCCCAGCGCTGGTACGGTGACTTCACGCGCATCTTGAACGCGATCGGCAAGGCCAGGCCGACGTTGACCAGCGTAGCCGGAAGCGCCAGCCGCAACGTGGTCCAGATCGTGGGCCAGAGATTGTCGGTGGTGAAGAAATGCTCGTAATTCGCGAGCGCCCCGCCCTCTTTTGGATTGAACGACAGCGCGAGCCCGTACAGAAACGGATAGACGAAGAGCAGCAGCATGAACGCGGCAGCCGGGACGACCAGCAGCAGCGCGCGGTCGAAGGGTGCGCGCGACGGCGCCCCGCCAGCTGCGATGGCCGTGCTACTCATGCGGATACACGAGCACGCGCTCGACCGGGACATGCACATGCACGGTGTCGCCCAGGAGCGGCGTGCCCGTCGCGCGCACGTGGAGCAATGTTCCCGACGCCGTGACCACGTCGACCAGCGAATCGCGCCCGCAGTATTCGACGTTGTCGACACGCCCGGCAATGGTGTTGACTCCGCGCGGAGCAGCACCCAGCACGAATTCCTCGGGCCGCATGGCCACACAGGCGCGGCCGCCCGCTACCGGCTGCTTGCGCACACCCGTCAGGCGCACGTCCGGGCCGGAAAGCGTGATGCGGTCGCCCTCTTCCGCATCGACTCCTAATTCGAGCACATTGCGATAACCCATGAAGCGCGCGACGTGCAGATTGGCCGGCTGAGCATAAACGTCGTGCGGCGCGGCGATCATCTGCACCACGCCGTCCTTCATCACGACGATGCGATCGGCAAGCGAGAGCGCCTCGTCCTGATCGTGCGTGACGTAGATCGTCGAGCGGCCGAGCTCCTTGTGAATGCGCCGGATTTCGGCGCGCGTTTCGATGCGCAGCTTGGCGTCGAGATTCGACAAAGGTTCGTCCATCAAGACCAACGGCGGCTCGATCACGATGGCCCTGGCAATCGCGACGCGTTGCTGCTGTCCGCCTGACAGCTGTCCGGGAAGCTTGTGCTCCTGCCCCATCAATTGCACGAGCTTCAATGCATGGTTAACGCGCGGCGCAATTTCCGCGTCGGGCAGGCCGCGCATCCGGAGGCCGAAGCCGATGTTCTTCGCCACCGTCATGTGCGGGAACAGCGCGTAATTCTGGAACACCATGCCAAAGCCGCGCTTTTCCGGCGGCAGCGTGTCGATGCGCGTCTGGTCCAGCCAGATGCTGCCGCCGGACAGTTGCATCAGGCCGGCGATGCAGTTGAGCGCGGTTGACTTGCCGCAGCCCGACGGCCCGAGCAGGGCGATGAATTCACCCCGCTGGATCGTGAGCGTCAGCTCGTTCAACGCCGCGAACGCCTGTCCGCCTGCGCCCGCAAAGCGGCGCGTGACGCGGTCGAGTCTCAGTTCGTCGAAATCGTGGTCCATCAAATGACCTCAGGCTGCCGGTGTCATTTCGTCTTCTGCGCGCCAACTTCCGAATCCCAGCGCCGGAAGGCCTCGACCACGGCCTTCGCCTCGAGTGTGGGAACATGCGGATATTGCTTCAGCCACACTTCGTATTCGGGCCGCCCGAATTCCTTCAGCGCGTCCTGGGACTCCTTCGGGGCCATCGACAGGGGGACGTTCTTCACCGCGGGACCCGGGTAGAAGTAGCCCTTGTCATAAGTCAGCGCCTGCTGCGCCGGCTGCAACAGGAACGCCATGAGATCGAGGACGACGGCGAGCTTCTCTGGCGGCAGGCCCTTGGGGATCGCCATGTAGTGCGCGTCGTTCACCCACGTCATGTTCTTGAACGGCGTCACCTGGAAATTCTTCGGCACGATTCCCAGCACGCGCGGATTGATGTCCCATCCGGTCATGGTCACGGTCATGTCGCGCGAGCCTTCGCCCAACTCCTTCATGATCGCGCCGGTGCCTGTCGTGTAGTACTCGATGCACCCGTTCAGCTCTTTCAGGAAGGCCCAGGTCTTGTCCCAGCCCTTGACCGGATCGCGCGGATCCTTGTCGCCGAGAAGATAGGGCAGGCCCATGAGGAACGTGAAGCCTGGACCCGAATTGGCCGGACGCGCATAAGCGAAACGATTCGGGTTCGCCTTGCACCACGCAAGCAGTTCGGCTGGAGTTGTCGGCGGCTGCTTGACCTTGTCCGGATTGAACTCGAGCAGCGGCCCCGCGGGCATGAACGTCACCACCAGCGCTTCGCCCTGCGCCAGATCCTGCATCTTCTGCGCGGGCGGTTGGTAGTTGTCCATCAATCCCGGGAATTTCGCGGCATGGTCCGGCAGCACCTTGACCCACAGTTTCTGGTCGATGCCGGCGGACAACGCGACCACACCCGTCAGCACCAGGTCGATGTCGCTGCGTCCCGCGTCCTGCATCGCCTTGAGCTTCGCCGGCAACTCGGGCGCCGGCGCCTTCGTGAACGTGATCCTGGAAACGAGATTCGGATTTTTTGCCTGGTACGCCTCGATCGCCGATTGAGTCAGCGCGAGGTCGCCGGCCACGTCGACGACATTGAGCGTCACCGGGCTCTTCGGCATCGGCAGATTCTGCGCCGAAGCGTCCATCAAGCCGCTGCACGCGCAGGCAACCGCGACGATTCCCGCCACTTGCCAACGGCGCACCCGCAAAAGGTGCGTGCGAGTCACGGCCCTGTGTTCCGTGCAGACCGGATCGATCATGGTGATTCCCCTGAGAGTGATTTGGCGAGACATTCCCCGGGCGCCGTCGGGTGCGGCGCGGCCGGGGATCCTGCGTTGACATGCTGCCCGTCTCGAACACGGGCACAACCATTACTTTGTTTTTTGCGCGCCGACCTGTTGATCCCAGATCTTGAACATTTCAACCTGCGCCTTCGGTTCCAGCGATTGCGTGTGCGGAAATTGCGCGAGCCAGCCCTCGTATTCGGGGCGGCCGTATTCCTTGATCGCGTCCTGGGACTCCTTCGGCGCCATCGACAGCGGCACGTTCTTCACCGCCGGGCCCGGATAGAAGTAGCCCTTGTCGTACGTGTAGGCCTGCGCTTCGGGCGTGAGCAGAAACGCCATCAAGTCCAGCACCGCCGCCATCTTCTCCGGCGCAACGCCCTTGGGAATCGTCATGTAGTGCGCGTCGTTGATCCAGGTCATGCCCTTGAATGGCGCTACCTTGAAATTCTTGGGCACAATGCCGAGCACGCGAGGGTTGATGTCCCAGCCGGTCATCGTGATGGTCATGTCACGCGAACCCTCGCCTAATTCCTTCATCACCGCGCCGGTGCCTGTCGGGTAATACTCGATGCAGCTGTTGAGTTCCTTCAGGTACGCCCAGGTTTTTTCCCAGCCGTTCACCGGATCCTTGGGATTTTTGTCGCCGAGGATGTAAGGCAGGCCCATGACGAACGTACGCCCTGGACCCGAGTTGGCCGGACGCGCATAGATCAGGCGATTCGGATTGGCCTTGCACCAAGCCAGCAATTCGGCGGGCGTGGTCGGCACCTGCTTGACCTTGTCCGGGTTGTATTCGAACAGCGGACCGGCAGGCATGAACACGACTGCCACACCGTAGTCATGCGCCAATTCCTGCATCTTGGCGGCCGGCGGCTGGTAGTTGGACATGAGATTCGGAAATTTCGCCGCGTTGTCCGGGAGGATCTTCGTCAGCACGCCCTGTTCGATACCGGCGGCCAGGAAGTCGGTCCCCGTCATCACGAGATCGATGTCACTGCGGCCCGCGCCCTGCATCGCCTTGAGTTTTCCAGGCAATTCCGGCGACGGCGCTTTTGTATAGGTGACCTTTGAAATCGCTTCCGGATGCCGCTTGACGTAGAGGTCGATTGCATCCTGCGTCAGCGCGAGGTTGCCCGCGACGTCGACGATGTTGAGAGTGACCGGAGCTGCCCACGCCGGGGTCACGCCGACCGACAGCAATGCCGATGCCCCCAATGCCGCAATCGCCGCAAACAGCATGCAATGCCGTCCTCTATTCGAGACCTTCCTGAAAGCGCCGTTGAACGTGTTCATGCCACTCCTTCTTTGCCGTTGAACTTCGATTGCCGCGATCCGCGGCGCATATTGTTTTCGCTATGGACCTTGCTGTTCACCCCACGCTGGAATTCGCGGACGACGCGACCGAGATGGCGGTGCATGGCCGCGCGCGCGGCGTCGGGATCCCCTGCCACGAGTGCCGCCAGTATCTTCGCATGATCCTGGATGGTGCGGCGCGCGAGCGCCTCGGTGTGGAAATGCTGCTGCATCCTGCCCCAAAGTTCCGCGCGCTGGTTCCACAAACCCTCGACAACCAGTTCCAGCGAGCCATTGCCGGTGGCCTTGGCAATGCAGAGATGGAAGTCGCGGTCGGATTCCTCGCGGATCACGAAATCGTCGACGTGGGAGGTCATGCGCACGATGGTTTGCCGGAGCGCCTCGAGATCGTCGCCTTTCGCATTGACGGCCGCTAACGCTGCAACTTCACCTTCGACCAGTGCTCGCGCGCTCAACAGCTCAAAGGGTCCGGGACCCTTGTCGCTGGCCGACGCCAGTGACGCTGAATCCGCAGTGACAAAGACACCCGATCCGACCCGCACTTCGACCAGACCGCCGATTTCGAGAGAAATGAGCGCTTCTCGCACCGAGGTCCGCGAGACACCGAGAAGCGTGGCCAACTCGCGTTCGGCGGGCAGGCGCGAACCGCGCGCGAACTCGCCATTTCCGATGAGGCCGCCGATCTGCTCGGCAATCTGGCGGTAGAGCCGGCGCGGTTCGACGGTCTGCAGTGGCAAGAAAACTCCTCTCGAGGCCGGGTTGATTCCCGGCGGGTGTTCGCCTTAAGGTCGCGGCAGGCTGCGAACCCGCGTGCCAGAGATGTGCCGCATGGTAGCCCCACGACCACAATCTGGTCAAATGGTCCAACCACCGGGCCAATGTCGGCGCGTCCCGCGAGTTTCGATGGGTTCTATTCGGCGGCGACGAAATGCCCCGACTTTCCGCCGGATTTTTCCAACAGCCGGATGTTTTCGATCCGCATCGCGCGGTCGGTGGCCTTGCACATGTCGTAGATCGTGAGGAGTCCGGCGGCGGCGGCGGTCATCGCCTCCATCTCGACACCGGTGCGGGCAAGAGTTTCGGCGATCACTTCGATGTCGATGGCCGACCGGTCGGCGGCGAATGCAAACTCCACGGCCACGCGCGTCAACGGCAGCGGATGGCACAATGGAATGAGATCCGAAGTCCGCTTGGCCGCCTGGATCGCCGCAATGCGCGCGACGCCCAGAACATCTCCTTTTTTCGCGCTGCCGCTGCGAATGAGTGCCAGAGTTGCCGGCCGCATGACGATGCAGCCGCCCGCGCGCGCAACACGCCTTGTTACCTCCTTGGCGGCGACATCCACCATGTGCGCCTGACCTTGCGCGTCGAAGTGGGTAAAATGCGGATGAGGCATGTCCGCCGGCCGGCGCGTGGCGCGCGTGGCAGTTTTCACCCCGGCAGCTTTCACACCGGCCGATTTCACCTTTGCTGCCGGGGATTTTGCCGCCGTTGTCGCGGTGCGCGAACGTGCCACAGGAATTGTCCTTCGTTGAACTTGATCGATCGGCGGGAATCTTAGCACCATCGCATGACGCCCAATTTCATCCTGATGCCGCATCAAGACCCCGCCACCAACCGGCGCGTCCGGTCGCGCGCTTGCCACCGTTCCCGGGCGTGGACCGCCACGCTCGTCGCGTTCGCGCTGGCGGTCGCGCCAATTTCGCCGCCGCTGATGCCGGTGGCATCGGCACAGACACCAGCGCAGGGGGACGACCTTCGCACCTATGGTTCGATCCCCCCGGCCTCGCCGCCGGCGACCACGCTCCCCGATCCAGGCGACGCACAGAAGTATGGTTCGATCGGGGGAACCGCGGTGCCGCTCTCGCCAGCCCAGAAGTTGCCCGATCTTGGCGACTCGTCGCAGACCATGATGTCTCCCGCGCAGGAGCGCAAGCTGGGCGAAGCCATCGTGCGCCAGATTCGCGGCGGCGGCGGCTATCTTGACGATCCGGAAGTCAACGATTACCTGAACGAGCTCGGCAACCGGCTGGTCACCGCCACCCGCGACGTACGTCAGGACTTCGTTTTCTTCGCCGTTCCGGATCCACAGATCAACGCTTTCGCGCTTCCCGGAGGATTCATCGGCGTCAACTCCGGACTCATCCTGCTCGCGCAAAACGAATCGCAACTGGCCAGCGTTCTTGCGCACGAAATTTCGCACATTACGCAGCATCACATAACGCGAGGGCTCGCGAACCAGCAAAATGTGCTGATGACCACACTCGCGGGCCTCGCGCTGGCCATTCTTGCCTCAAAGGTGGGTGGCTCGAACAGCGGCCAGGCCACGCAGGCGGCGATTGCCGGCACGCAGGCCCTGGCGGCGCAGCAGCAGATCAATTTCACGCGCGAGAACGAATACGAAGCCGACCGCATCGGCTTCTCGCGTCTCGTCGCCGCGGGCTTCGATCCCAACGCCATGGGCGCATTCTTCGACCGTCTGCAGCGCGCCAGCCGCTTCGCCGAAGGCAACGCGCCGTTCTATCTGCGCGATCACCCGGTCACCTACGAGCGGGTCGCGGAGGCCAAGGCCCGGGCGCACGACCTGCCCTACAAGCAGGTCGAGGATTCGCTGGATTTCCACATGGTGCGCGCGCTGCTGCGAAGCTACCAGGGCGAGCCGCGCGAGCAGGTCATCAATTTCGATCGCGCCATTGCGGACAAGAAATACAACAACGAGATTGCCGAACACTATGGACTGGTCGCTTCGCTGTTGCGCGCAAAGGATATTCCGCGCGCAAAAGTCGAACTGGCCAGGCTCGAGAAAATCGCCCCGCCGAATCCGATGGTCGAGGCCATGGCCGGCAATGTGCTGATGGGGGCGAATGAGTATCCGGCCGCCGTCGCCCGCTTCGAGTCCGCGCTGACCCGGTATCCGAACAAGATGCAGCTGATCCACGATTACCCCGAAGCGTTGATCAAGGCCGGCCGGCCGGCAGACGCGTCGGCGTTCGCGGAGCGCGAACTCGCCCGGTACCCCAGCGAGGGTCCGCTGCACGAAATCGCGGCCCGCGCTTATGCAGCGCAGGACAAGCGCTTGAAGCAGCACGAACACCAGGGCGAGTTTTATGCGTGGATCGGCAACCTGTCGCTGGCCGTCGACCAATTCCAGCTGGCAGCCAAAGCAGGGGACGGCGATTTCTACCAGCTTTCCGTCGTCGAAACCCGCCTGCGCGTGCTGCAACAGGAGATGGCCGAGCAGCAACGTGCGGGATTCAGCCGCTCGGGATAAGTCAAGTCAGCTTTTCATGCCCGTTCCGCCCTCCGGCAGGAGAGCGTTCCAACCTATCCGACCCACTGTCGTAAATGACAGTATCGCCGGTCCCATCTCCCCACTAAGGTGAATGCCTGCACGCATGGAGATTCCGTGCGTGCCGCCACGGGAGCCCGCAATGAAAATTCTGATCGTCGATGACCATCCGCTGATATTGCATGCGCTGGAGCAGGTGCTGCCTCAGCTTGACCGCAGTCTCGAGGTGTTCGGCGCGACCAACCGGGTGGAAACGCTGACCCTCCTGGCCCGCCATCCGGATTGTGCGCTGGTGCTGCTCGACCTCACGCTGCCCGGTTCCCGCGGCCTGGACCTGCTGGCGGAACTGCGCCGCGACCGGCCGCTGTTGCCGATCGTCATATTGTCCGCAACGCACGATTCCGCGACCGTGAGCGCCGCGATCGCCGCCGGCGCGCGCGGGTTTATCGCCAAGACGGCAAGTCCTGTTGCGCTGCTTGATGCCATCGAAACGGTGCTCGATGGCGGCCGCCACGTCACCGCCGACCTGCGTTCCTTGCCGCGCACAATCCAGGGCGTGCCGGTCGATGTTCTCGGACTCACGCAAAGGCAGTCCGACGTGCTCCTCTTGCTCTTGCAGGGCAAGCCCAACAAGCTCATCTGCCGCGACCTGCAGCTCTCGGAAGGCACGGTCAAGGTGCACGTCAGCGCGATCCTCAAGGCGCTGAACGTGCATTCGCGTTCGCAGGCGATCGTGGAACTCGCCCGTCGCGGTATCGGGGTCGAGTCTTCCCCGGACCGCCACTGACCGGCGTTCATTCTTTCCCGGACCCATCGGTCGTGTCCCCGCTTGCCGGCATCGCTCCCGCATTGGTCATGCGCGCACGCGCGGACCAGGTCGGGGAACTCTACGCCGGCTGGTACCGCACTTCCTTGCTGATGCTGCTCGGCGCGGCACTTCTTTGTTCGTTCATGTGGGGACAGGCGCCGCCATGGCTGATGGCGCTGTGGGTGGCGCTCATCGTTGCCAATCAGCTTTGGCGCGGCATGCTCGTCAATGCCTGGAATCGGGCGCAACCCGGGCTTGCTGCGGCCCCGCGCTGGGGCCGGTATTGGGCCATCGGATCCACGATGGGCGGCGCACTGTGGGGCATCGCGGCCGTCACGATGTATCCGGATTCGCCGCCGCACCAGGCATTGCTGATCGTGTGCCTGTTCGGCGTCGTGCTGGTCGGCTTGAACCTCACCGCCGTGTACAAGCTGTCGTTCTACGGCTTTGTCGTTCCCGCGCTTGTGCCGCTCATTCTCCGCGTGGCGCTCGACGCCGACCAGGTCCACGCCTTCACCGCGTTGGTGATGAGCGTCGTCCTTGGATTCGTACTCGCCTTCGGGCACCACCTCAATGACATATTGACGCGCTCGCTCGCGATCCGCTACGAAAACATCGACCTCATCAACGGACTCAAGAGCCAGACGCGCGCCGCACACGAAGCCCGTGCCGCGGCGGAAGCCGCCAATCGCGCAAAGAGCCAATTGCTCGCGGCGGCAAGCCATGACCTGCGGCAACCGCTGCACGCGCTCGGCCTTTATACCGCGGCCCTTACGGCACGCGCGCGCGACACGCCGTGGCGGCGTCTGGTCAGCAACGTCCAGAACGCCGTCGACGCGCTCGAGGCGCAATTCGCGCAACTGCTCGACCTGTCGCAACTCGAGGCCGGCGCGCTCACGCCGGAGCGCTCCCGCGTGGCCCTGGCGCCGCTGTTCGCACGCGTGGCGGCCGAATTCAGACCACTGGCCACGGCGAAGGGACTCGTCCTCCGCTGCGCCTCCACGCGTCTCGCCGTCGCCAGCGACGCAGCGCTTCTCGAACGCATGGTGCGCAACCTTGTCGCCAACGCGGTGCGCTACACGTCGCGCGGCGGCATCGTGGTCGGTGGGCGCCGCCGCGGCGCGCAGGTTTCGGTGGTCGTCGCCGATACCGGGGCGGGCATCGCACCGGAACACTGCGACAGGATTTTCGAGGAGTTCTACCAGGTGCGTTGCGACCGCACCAAGGCGCCTGCGCCGAGTGGCATGGGTTTGGGCCTGGCAATCGTTCGTCGCCTGGCGAAATTGCTCGATCACGAGGTCGCCCTGGTCTCGCGGCTCGGTACCGGATCCTGTTTTCGCATCGACGCGCCGAGGGCGGCGGATGCCGTGCATGCATTCGCCGGCATTGGGGCGGGTGTTGCGTCCACCGGACGCGCGTCACTCGATGGGACACTCGTTGCCGTGGTCGATGACGATCCCGCAGCGATCGACGCAATGACCGAGTTATTCTCGATCTGGGGCGCCGAGGTCGTCGGCGGACATGATGCGCAATCGCTGCTCGAAGCCCTGGGACGATGGGCCCGGTATCCGGATCTGGTCGTCGCGGACTTGCGGTTGGCTGATGGCGCAAGCGGCGTCATCGCCGTTCGCGCGCTGCGCGATGAATTGGGCTTCGCCGTTCCGGCCCTGATCGTTTCAGGCGATACCAGCGCGGGTGCGGAACGTGCGGCCCGCTCCGCAGGCTTGACGCTGCTTCCCAAGCCCGTCGTTGCCACGGTCCTCGAGGCGCTGGCGACGGCCCTGGTCGCGCGCGCCGTACCCCGCGCCGCATGATTTAACTTTGCGGCTGTGCGCGCCTGATGTGCACGCGCACCGTGCCCAGAAAAATGAACGCCGGTGCAAGTCGCGGCGCATGCGACCTGACCGGCGGTCAGAGGAAAGTGGGTGGCGGTCCCGCGCCGGCGCCACGGGGGGATGCGACGCCGGAATCGTTTAACGCAGGACCGTCGTAGTCTTGTGCAGCCGCTGGCTGGCAGTCCGTGTCGTCATCAAACCATGAAGCCCAGGTCTGCGGTTGCGAAGTTCTGGAGGTTCGGGAACACCGCAGCGATATCGGTACCTGGCATGCCGAACCATTTCGCGAGCGTCCCGCCGACCTGATCGACGGAAGTCGTCGGGATCCATGCGCCGTTGCTGCCGGAATCATCCGGCCCCTTTACGGTCAGGTCCGGGAACTGGCCAAACATGTTTCCGCCCTTGACCGCGCCACCCAACACAAGATGATGGCCGCCCCACGCGTGGTCCACACCGGCGCTGCCGTTGCCGATGAACGTACGGTTGAAGTCCGAGCTGGTGAACTGCGTGACTATGGTGTCGACGCCATCGGCGACCGTGTAGTCGTAGAACGCCTTCATGGCCGGCGCCAACTGGTTGAACAAATTGGTCTGGTTGGCGACGGTCCCTGAATGCGTGTCGAAGCCGCCCATGCTGACGAAGAAGAACTGTCGCCCGGCCGTGTTCCCGGTGGCTGTCCGCGCGTTGATGAGCCGCGCGACCTGCTTCAACTGTTGCGCAATGCTCGTGTTGAGCTGCGCACCGCCGACGGTGAATGCCGTCTGGATCACCGCGGGCAAAGCGGCCTGCAGGATCGGGTTGGCGGTGGCATTGGCGATCAGTGCCTGGCTCATGATGCCCGATGCGCCGGCAACCACGGTGTTGGTCTTGCCGGTATTAAGCAGCGCCTGCAGCGCGGCGTAGCGCGCCGCGCCGTCCGTGGCGACCTGCCCGGACACCGTCACGCCACCGTTTGACGGAATCACCAGCGGCGAGGTCTTGTTACCGATGGTGAAGAGCTGCTTGCCGGAGACGGAAACCGTCACCGGAAGGAGAGAGGTCGTGGAGGCGGCGATAACGCTTGGGGCATCCCCCGATCGACCGCCCCACCCCGTGGCCACGGACGCACCCGGCAGTTTGCCCATCCACGCATTCTGCTGGTCCGAATGCGAGAACAGGTTCTGCGGCCGGTTGCTGCCAGCCTGGTACTGGGCCTTGGTCAGCGGCGCAAGCAGCGTCCCGGCATTGGCGATCACGGCAAGCTTGCCGCTTGTGTATGTCGGGGTGAGCGACGCGAACGACGGATGGAACCCGTACGTCTTGCCGGGCGCGCTCAGCGCGTTGAACGGCAGCAACTGCGCCTGGGTGATGGCCACATTCGACGCTACGGTTCGCGTTGCAGCGTACTGAGCGTAGTCCGTGACCGGGATGATCATGTTGTTCGAGTCGCTGCCGCCGAACAGGAACACGCAGACGAGGGCCTTGTAGCCGCCCATCGCTTGCGCTTCGGCACTCTCGACACCCCAGCGAAGCATGCTGCCCGCGGCCGCGCTCGCAGTGAGCGCGGTAGTCGACGTCAGGAATTTCCGGCGATTGGTATTCATGTCAGCGCTGCACCTGAAAGTGGTAGGACGAAAGGATCAGATAAGCCGCCATCTGCGCGCGGGCCGTTCGTTCCGCGGCCGTGGGCGTTGCGCTGATCGGGACCGCATTGACGGCGGTCACCACGATCGCTTGCGCCACAGGGTCGAGCTGCCCGCCGGTCAGCACATCGCTGTACCGGGTGACCATCGCCGCCGGCGTGGTCGCGAGTGCCGCAAACTGCGACAGGTCGAGCCGGGTTCCGGTCGCGTTCGGGATCGTCGGATCCGGCGCATAGCCGTTGTAGACCAGCGTGTACATCAGATTCGCGCGCGCCACGGCCGAGTTGGTCGTATGGATCGCGAATTCCGGTGACAGCGTGGACGTTCCCGGAATGGTCGCGTCGGGCGGGAAGTAGTTGAACACCGTGGGCGAGAAGTACGGGTTCTGGCCCAGGTTGCTGGCCGCACCCGGCAGACGGTTGCCGTCGGTGATCCCGTTCAGCGCACGGATCGCCGCGGTCGCCGCAAGCACCGGCTCGCGCAGGCTGCCGAACGATGGATCAGGGTTGGCCGGACCGCGCGCTTCGCTATCCATCAGTATGGCCTTGACCACGGCCTTCAAGTCACCGCGCACGCCTGCCCCGTTGTTCTGGAACACGGCGGAGATCCGCAAGATGTACGCGGGCGACGGATTGCCCGTGACCAGGCGCTGGATCAATTGCCGGCTGATGTACGCGGACGTGTTCGGGTGCATGAACACGTTCCGCACCGCCGCGTCGAGGTCCTGTTGCGGCGTCTGATTGGCGGGAACGATGCCGCTCACCACGGCACCATAGTCGTCGGTATAGGCGATCAGGTTCTTGACCGACATCTCATGGCCCGCGGTCGCCGTAGTCGGGTACGTCACCATGTTCGCCGCGTAATACGCACCGTTCTTCTTCGTCCCCGGCGCCGTGGGATTGACCGGATCGGCGTACGTGAAGCCCGTGAACACCTTCGCGAATTCCTTGATGGTGGTCTGGTCGTACGTCGGTATCGGAATGCCCTGGGCGTCGTTGATCGTGGTGCCGTCGTCGTTCAGCTCCTCGATCCCGACCGAGAACAGCTGCATGATTTCCCGGGCGTAGTTCTCGTTCGGCACGCGCGTACCGCTGGCCCGGTCGTTGTTGACCGCGTCAAGGTAGTTACCCATGGCCGGACTGAGCGTGACCTTCTGCATCAGCGTCTGGTAATTTCCGAACGCTTCCTGAAACATGAGGCTCTGGTAGCGCGACATCACATACGCGTAGGAGAGGTCCGGTTCGTTCGACGACGTCACGACGATCTGCGACAGGGCCCAGGCCACGCGCTGCCGAAGCTGATCCGGCGCGGACTGCGCATTGGTGAAGAAGTCGCGCTGGATTCCCGCCATCGTCAAATGGTCGCGGGCACAGATCGCCTGCGGCGAGTCCGCCGGGTAATTCTTGCCCGCCGGGTCCTTCGTGTTGCAAGTCAGGGTCGTCTTCAGCGAGATCACGTTGTATTTTGTGTCCGGGTAGCCCGACGCAGGCTGGATCATCTGGTTGTCGATCCAGTTGCTGATGCCCATGGCCAACACGCTTGTCGCTCCGGCCTGCGATGCACCGAACGTCGCCTGGTTCAACAAACGCCAGACGTCGGGGTCTGTCGTGACGACGGGCGGCGGACCGGAAATCGCGACGACATTCTGAGTCAGCGTCGACGTAACCGTTCCCAGCAGATCGGTCGCCGTCGCGTAGATCAGGTGCGTGCCGGCCGGAAGTGCCGCGGTGGTCAGGGTGTAGGGCGCCGTCGTCAGGTCGGCGAGTTTCGCGCCGTTCAAGTACAAGGAGACCCTGGCGATCGTGCCACCGGCTTCGGTCGCCGTGGCCGTAATGGTCACGGTTTGCGGCGCGATGATGAGCGTATTCGACAGCGTGAACGACACCTTCGGAACCAGGGCAGCCGCGACACCCGTGATCGTCTCGCTGATCGTGGCGCTGGTCGATGTCGCGTTGGCGGCATCGCCGGAATATCTCGCCGCGATGCTGTGCGTGCCCACCGCCAGGGTCGTGGTGGTGCATGCCGCCGTGCGCGAACTACCGCTGCCGGCGGCGAGTGCCACCACAGCGCAGTTGGAAATCGACCCAGCGCCATCCATGAAGTTGACGCTTCCCGTCGGCGCCGCGCCCGTCACCGTGGCGGTAAAGGTGACGCTCGCACCGCCGACCGCCGGATTGGCCGACGTGACCAAGGTGGTCATCGTGGTTCCCGGTCCACCGCCGCCGCCTGAATTGATGACCTCGGAGAGCATGCCGCTGGACACCATGTTGCCGGCGTCACCGCCATAGCTCGCCACGATGACGTGGGTGCCCACCGCGAGTGCTGCCGTGGAACAGGTTGCGGTACCGGAGACTCCAACGGCAACCGCTGCGCAGCCAATGGAGGCGCCGCTGTCGGAAAAGCTCACGTTGCCGGTGGGCGCGTTGCCGGTCACGGTCGCCGTGAACGTCACCGAAGTGCCTGCCGTCGCCGGATTGGCCGAGCTGGCCAATGTCGTCGTCGTCGGAACGCCGCTGCCACCGCCGCTGATCACCTCGACGAGCGTGTTGCCGGATGTCGCGTTGGTGGCGTCGCCGCTATAGCTCGCCATGATGGTGTGACTGCCTGCCGCCAGTGTCGTGGTGCTGCACACTGCCGTTCCCGTATTTCCGCTGACGCCGAGTCCGACCGTACCGCAGCCGGCAAGGGTCGCTCCGTTGTCGGCAAAGTTGAAGCTTCCTGTCGGCGCAGTGCCCGTGACGGTGGCCACGAAGGTCACGCTGGCGCCGACCACCGCCGGATTGGCGGAACTGAACAGTGCCGTCGTCGTCGGAGTCGTTCCGCCGCCGCCGCCAGGCGTCCCGGTGGCGAAGACCTGGTATGCGACTCCTTCATACGTGAACCACGGCCACGTCACCTTCACATGGTCGCGTTCGGGCGCGCTGGTCGTGTAGAAGTGGGCGCCGGTCCTGGTGTTGTAGAACCGGTAGAGGTCCTCGCTACCAGCGACGGAAGCGGCCATCGCGTAATACACCGGTCCTTCATACGCGTAGACCGGGTAGTTCTGGATCACGAAATCCTTTTCGGCGCTGACGATCGTGTAGAAGTGCGTGCCCGTCCTGGTGTTGTAGAAGCGGTACACCGGCTGGGAGCCGGCCACCTGCGTCTTGTACGCATAGAACTGGATGCCTTCGTAGTCAAACCACGGATAGAGGTTCAGGACCTTGTCCCGTTCCGCGGTGTCGATCGTGTAGAAATGGGTACTCGTCCTCTCGTTGTAGAAACGGACGACGGGGTAGGACTGATCGGCGTATGCGACCTGGGCCGCGAGACCCAATCCCAATGCCAGGATCGCCGCCACACCCTTGAGCCAGCCGCGCGTGCGCGGCGCCACATTCTTGGACCTGCTGAATTCGCCCCGCATCACCAGCCTCCGGACTTTGGACGACGGATCGTGTGGTTGGCTCGCTCGCTTGGTTCGCGCGGGCCTCGGTTACGAGGCTCTCGTCGACGTCGGAACGCTCCCCCTGTGGCGTGATTATTCACGGACAAGTTGCATATTTCAAGTTTTTTTTTGATTTGTCGACAAACGGCATTTTCTAGTATTGTTTTATGCAGATGCCATGTTAAGAATGCTTATTAACATATTGATATAATTCAGTTCATAAAAATTAATATGACAATGTCTTGTCTTCTACAGTTTATCTTAATGACAACAGTATTACCGGTCGAACAGGCAAAACAGGGAGTTTCACCGTGGGGGGCCCTGCTGTTGTGAGGCGTTTTTCGGCCCCATCGCTAGCCGTAGCCCCTGCCGGCTGTTTTTATGACGTGGGAATGGTCGTCACCGCCTGTTTCGAGCCGACCCGCATGGTGCCTGGCCCTCGCGGAGCGGCATCCACAGGCAAAAAAAGAGGGCGTGCACCGCACGCCCCGTCCAAGGAAGTTCCGGCCCTCCGGTTACCACGCGTTCATGCATCCCGCGCGGCCGGAATGACCCGCATCAGCCGCCTTTTTGCATGTGCTCAAGCATCTTGGCCCGGATTGAATCCATGCGCGCCAGTCGTTTCGAAAGAGCGTCCCGCACCACCGCCTTCTGATCCGGCGAGAACGTGCCGTAGATCTGGAGCCACTGATTGCGCACGCCGTGGCGGATCGTCTGGTTGGTGGTCCGCGCATTGTCCGCGACAGCCGCAACCGCAACGAGGTCGGGGTCCGCCTTGGCCAACTCGGCCGCCAACGCGTCATGAACTTTTTGCATGTTGGCGCGACCGGCGGTATGCGCTGCCTTGGTTTGCGCAACGGCGTTGTCCCACATCAACTGCTGCGACGTATTGAGGTTGAGTTGGCCCTTGAGAGCGCCCAGAACATGCTCGATTTCGATGCCCGCGCCAGGCCCATGACCGGGACCAGGTCCGTGCCCGCCTGCGGGCTGCGCCATCGCAGCGACTCCGGTCAGCGCCAGGACAGCAGCCGCAGCAAGCGCGGCGAGGCGGAATGTGCGATTCGGCAATGTGCGAACTTTCATGGTGGTTCCTCTTTCAACGTTTTCCTGTCGGGTTTGCACCGTCGTTTTCGCGTCACGTCCGAATTCGTCCGATGCGATGGTTCGAATGGCATTGTCCCCGCATCGTTCAGCGTCCTCTCGCGATGTATTGCAACCGGACGTTTCGTGCACGCGGTCGAAGATACAATTGCTTACAGTATGGACGCACCACGAGGCAAGCCCAGCCGTTCTAATGGCACGCATGGTTACCAGGTCCACACCACCGAAAATTCTCGTCGTCGACGACGACGTCCGCCTGCGTGATCTGCTGACGCGCTACCTGGGTGAGCAGGGTTTCCAGGTCACGGCAATCGCGGACGCACGCGACATCGACAAGAAGCTGCAGCGCGACCCGCCGCATCTGGTCGTGCTCGACCTCATGCTGCCGGGCGAAGACGGACTGTCGGTGTGCCGGCGCCTTCGCGGCGCGGGCGAATCGGTTCCCATCATCATGCTCACGGCCAAGGGCGAGGAGGTCGACCGCATCGTCGGCCTGGAGATGGGCGCCGACGACTACCTGGCGAAGCCCTTCAATCCGCGGGAACTTGTCGCGCGCATTCACGCCGTGCTGCGCCGGCAGGCGGAACGGCTGACGCCAGGCGCGCCGGGCGGCGAAGGCAGCGTGCCCTTCGGACCCTACGCGCTCGACCTGTCCGCGCGCGCGCTGTTGCGCGACGGCAAGAGCATTTCGCTTACCACGGGAGAGTTCTCGCTGCTGAAGGTGTTCGTGCAGCACCCGCGCCAGCCGCTGGCGCGCGAAAAACTGATGCTGCTGGCGCGCGGCCGCGATCACGAGGTGTTCGACCGCGCAATCGATGTTCAGGTCTCGCGGCTGCGCAAGTTGATCGAACCCGATCCCGCCAATCCTCGATTCATCCAGACGGTCTGGGGCTTCGGCTACGTGTACGTTCCCGACCTCGCGGCGACGGACGACGACGGACAACCCGCTGCCGCCGGCGACGGCGAAGGCACCGCGTGACGCTGCTCCCGCGCTCGCTGTTCGGGCGTCTCGTCTTGCTGCTGATCGCCGTGGTTGCACTGGCGGTGCTCACCAGTGTCGCCATGTTCCGGCACGACCGCGTCGAACTGCTCGTCCGCCAGTTCAGCGACACCAAGCTGGCGCAGTTGCAGGCGCTGCGCGCCGCGCTGGAAAGTGCCGATGGTCCCCACCGGAGGGAAACGCTGCAGCGCCTCAACCGCGAATACGGAGTGCACATCATTCCGGAAGGCGAGCGCCCCGGCATCGGCCAAGCTGTAATCGGTCCGATGTTCGCCGATCTGGAGGAGCGCCTTCGCGCAAAACTTGGTCCCGACACCGCCGTTCGCGTGGCACCCCGACTGCGTCTTCTTCTGGTGCGCGTCAAGGCGGGAGGTGAAGGCTACTGGGTCGGCTTTCCGATGCCCGAGCGGCCGCAGGCGGAGGATATCCCTTCGCGCGCCCTCACCTGGACGCTGGTCGTCCTTGCGCTGCTCCTGGCGGCCGCCTACGTCTTCGCGCGTTTCCTTGCGCGACCGTTGCGGGAGTTGACCAGCGCCGTCGACCGCGTGGGCCGTGGCGAGACCCCGCCGCCGCTGCCCGAATCCGGACCGTCGGAAATCGCCGCGGTCAACCGCGGCTTCAACGCGATGCTCGGCAACCTGCGCCAGATCGAGCACGATCGCGCCGTGCTGCTCGCCGGCGTTTCGCACGACTTGCGTACTCCACTCGCGCGCTTGCGGCTGGGCATCGAGCTCGAAACGCGCGACGAAGGCACGCGCGCCGGCATGGTCGCCGACATCGAGGAGATGGACCGGATCGTCGGGCAGTTCCTCGATTTCGCCCGGGACGATGCGGCGACGGCGCTGCAGTCGGCGGACCTCAATGCCATTGTCTCTGCGTGCGTCGAGCGCTACACGCAGGCTGGCCAACCCGTGACCTTTGCGCCGGGCAATGTCCCGTCGTTGCTGCTCAAGCCTACTGCGATCTCGCGCCTTGTCGCCAATCTCATCGACAACGCGCTCGCCTATGGCGCGCCGCCGGTGCAGGTGGCCACGGCGCTTTCCGGTGACCATGTGTGGCTGGATGTGGCTGATCGAGGTGCGGGCATTCCTCCGGACCAGGTAGAGCGTTTGAAGCAACCGTTTGCGCGTGCTTCGGCGGCGCGGGCACGCGAAGACGGCGCAGCGGGAGCGGGACTGGGCCTGGCAATTGTCGACCGCATCGCGCGCATTCACGGAGGCACCTTCGACCTGTCGCCGCGCGACGGTGGAGGCACGGTCGCGCGCGTCACGTTGCCGGTGCCGAGGTAAGCTAAGGGCCGGCGTTGCGGTCGCGCAACTGCAACAGAACGTTCGCCAGCGCGGCGATGCCCTCCTCCCGGCCCGTGAAACCGAGTCGTTCCGTGGTGGTGGCCTTGACCGATATGCGCGACTCGTCGCAGTTCAAGTCGTTCGCAAGATTCGCGCGCATCGCCGCAACGTGAGGTGCGATCTTCGGTGCCTGCGCGATCACCGTCGCGTCGACGTTGCCGATCTCCCAGCCGGCATCGAAGGCCAGCGCATAAACATGGCGAAGCAACGCTCGGCTGTCGGCCCCGGCCCATCGTGGATCCGTGTCCGGGAAGTGCTTGCCGATATCGCCCAGCGCCAGGGCGCCCAGGATCGCGTCGGCGATGGCGTGCAGAAGAACATCGGCGTCCGAATGGCCCGCAAGGCCGCGATCGTGGGAAATCGTGACTCCGCCCAGGATCAGCGGACGTCCCGCGACAAGCGCATGGACATCGAATCCATTGCCAATCCGCACGGTCATGGTGAGTTCTCGCCGGTTGCCTGCGACGCGAGGATCGCCGCCGCCAGTTGAAGATCATCGGGAAAGGTGACTTTGAGATTGGACTGGCTGCCGCGAATCAGCCGGGATGCCAGGCCCAGCGCCTCCACTGCCTGCGCCTCGTCCGTGCATTCGAGCGCGGCAGTATGCGCAAACGCGCGCGTCAGCACGCCATACCGAAACATCTGCGGCGTCTGCGCCTGCCACAGTCCTGCGCGATCCTCGGTGCGCCGTGCGCGCGGTGCATCGACATCCCCGTCACTGCGCTTCAGCGTATCGGCGACGGGAATGGCCAACAGGCCGCCGATGGCATCGTGTTCGAGGTGTGCGACCAGCCGTACGAGGGCATCGCGCGGCGTGCAGGGACGGGCTGCGTCGTGCACGAGGACCCAATCATCTTCGCGACACGTTCCGGACAGCGCCTGCAGCGCATTGCGGACGGAATCGCTGCGCGTGCTACCGCCACAGCGCAACACGGTCACGCCGTCGCGAACGCCGATCGTGCGGTCGTAATGCAGGTCGTCGGGAGCGATAACCACGGAGATGCCGTCCAGATCGAGCGCGTCGCGCAGGCGATCGAGAGTACACGCGAGCAGCGGGCGCCCCGCCAACGGAGCGTATTGCTTGGGAACCTTTCCGCCAAAGCGGGAGCCTCCGCCGGCGGCAGGGACCAGTGCGATCAGGCGAGCCATCATTCGTGCCGTCAGAGGAGCATCGCAATGCGCTCTTCGTCCAGCGGCCGGAAACCCATCCGCTCGTAGAAACGCCACGCGCCTTCGTTGGCGCGGTGGCATCCGCAGTCGATGCGCGCTATGCCCTGTGCGCGCAGATGCTGCATCAGCGCGGACAACATGCCATGGCCGACCCCGCGGCCGCGCCAGTCGGCGTGGATCGTGACGTCGTCGAGTTTGACAACGACCGCCCCGCGCGAGGTGGAAATGGCACAACAGACGACGCAGGCGCCCACCGTCACGAACGACGAGCCGTCCGGTACCTGTGCGAGCCAGACGAAACCGATCTCGGAACGGGCGAGAAACAGGTCAAGCGCGCGTTCGAGCGCCGCCGCGCCGCCATCTCCATAGACCGCGGCGGAGGCGCGATAGTGTTCGTCATCACCTAGGAATGCGCCAAGCAAGGCGCGGGCGTCCTCGCGGGTCGCTGCCGTCATCGGGGCACAGCGCAATGCGGACTGCGCAATCAAGCGGAGACCACCAAAGTCTCCAGCGCAGCGCGAATGCGTTCCGGAACGGGCGTAGGACGTTGCGTCGCGCGCTCGACCCAGACGTGGACGAAGCGCCCGGTCGCCGCCGGTGCATCGTCGCCCGCGCGAAACAGCGCGATCTCGTAGGTGACCGACGAGTTGCCGAGCCTGGCCACGCGCAGCCCGGCGTCGATGGTGTCCGGAAATGACAATGGCCGGTGGAAGCGGCAGGAGTTCTCCACCACCAGCCCGATGGCCGGCGCGTGACGGATGTCGAGGCCCCCGGCGCGAACGAGGTGCTCGTTCACTGCCGTGTCGAAATAGGAATAGTAGGTGACATTGTTCACGTGCCCGTAGATATCGTTGTCCATCCAGCGCGTCGGGATGGCCAGAAAGTATCGGTAGTCTGCACGGCGATATCCCCGCTCCGAAGTCTGCACAGCGGTCGTCACAAGGTACGGGATGGATTCATCATGCGATTATCCAGCAGCTCGATCCAGTGCCGCACGGGCGTGCGCGTGCCCGATTCCAGATGCGTCATGCAGCCGATGTTCGCCGTCGCGATCACATTCGGGCGCGAGGCTTCAAGGGAGCGCAGCTTGTTAGCCTTGAGTTCGCCCGCGAGCTTCGGCTGCAGGATCGAATACGTGCCCGCGGATCCGCAACACGTGTGCGCGTCAGCAACGGGCAGAAGCGAATGGCCGAGCGCCTGCAGGATCTCCTCCACCTGCCCGTGGATCTTCATGCCATGAGTGAGCGTGCACGGTGGATGGAAGGCGATGCGCTGCGGGCCCTGGTCCATCGCCACCAGTGGCGCGATCTTTCGCCATTCCGCCGTGACGATCTCGATCGGATCACGCGCAAGGTCCGCAATTCTCCGCGCCTTGGCCGCGTAGGAGGGATCGTGCGCAAGGAAATGGCCGTAGTCCTTGACCATTACGCCGCAACCGCTGGCGGTCACGACTATCGCCTCCACGCCTTGCTCGACATGCGGCCACCAGGCGTCGATGTTGCGGCGGACGATGCCGCGCGCCTCGTCGGTAGCACTCAGGTGATGAGACAACGCGCCACAGCAACCGCCGCCCGCGGCGCGCGTGACGGAAATGCCGATACGGTCGAACACGCGCGCCGCCGCGGCATCGATGTTGGGTTTCAATGCCGGCTGCACGCAGCCTTCCATCAACAGCATCTTGCGCGCATGCCGCGGCACGGGCCACGCGCCGGCGCGTGGAGCCGACGGGATGCGGTCGCCCAACTCGCGCGGCAGCAATCCCTTGACCATTCGGGCAGTCGAGACGGCCGCGCCAAACAACGAACCCGACATGAGCGCCCGGCGCAGGCCCCAACGTTGCGCAGCCTCGGCGGGAGTGCGGCCAACTTTCCGCTCGACGATCGCGCGGCCGATGTCGAGCAGACGGCCGTATTGCACGCCGGAGGGGCAGGTTGTCTCGCAGTTGCGGCAAGTGAGGCAGCGGTCGAGGTGCGTCTGGGTTTTTTGTGTGACCAGGTCGCCCTCCAGCACCTGCTTGATGAGGTAGATCCGGCCACGCGGTCCGTCGAGTTCGTCACCCAACAACTGATAAGTGGGGCAGGTAGCCGTGCAGAATCCACAATGCACGCACGAGCGAAGGATCGCGTCGGCTTCGCGGCCTTCGGTCGTATCGCGGAATTCGGCGGAGAGATTGGTCTGCATCGATGGTCTTCAGAAATCCGGATAGAGCCGCCCGCGATTGAGGATGCCGTGCGGGTCGAACGCCGCCTTCAGCCGCTGGTGCAGGGTGTGCATTGTGGCAGTGTGCGGCTGGAACGCGCCCACGCTCTTGTCGGTCGCGCGGAACAACGTGGCGTGACCGCCGTTCGCCGCGGCCCACAGGCGCACGCGTTGCGCGTCCGTGCGCTCGCCGGCGCCGAGCCACCGCAATCCGCCGCCCCACTCCAGCAGTTGCTCGCCACCCAGGTCCGTGTAGGGTGCCGTCGACTTGACCGACAACCGCCACAGCGGCACATCGGCGGCGCGCGTTCCGGAAAAGAACAGATGGGTGTGGTCACGCAGGCTGATCCAGTAACCTTCCGCATTTGACAAGCGTTCACCGCCCAGCTTCGCGACCGCCGCGGCCACGGCGGGCTCCGCTCCGGACAACCGTATCCTCATGCGTCCGTGGTGGAAGCACGTGGCCGACAACGGCAGCGGTTGCGTGGCCCACTCGTTGACCATGCGGATGGCCTCGTCGGCCGAACACTCGAAGCCGAGCGTGGCTTCCGCCTTCGGCAGCGGCAGGCATTTGAGCGACACTTCGGTGATGACACCCAGAGTGCCGAGCGCGCCGGTCATGAGGCGCGCCACGTCGAAACCC
>JAYTIR010000055.1:0-6712 GCA_043731765.1 Burkholderiales bacterium | reverse complement strand
TGTTTCGGCTCCCGGCTCCCCCGGCCCCGCTATCGTGTAGGTGCGCCAGAGATGTTTGCCTGTCGCCGGGTCCCAGCCATCAATAAAGCCCCGGGTGCCATATTCAGCGCCGGAGATGCCGGTAAGAAGGACGCCGCCAGCCACCAGCGGTGCCACGGTTTGCGAATAGCCGTCTTTCCAGTCTATGACCTTCTGCTTCCACAACTGCTTGCCGGTCTTGGCGTCAAGCGCGATGACATGGGCGTCGAGCGAGGTGCGGAACACCTTTCCTTCGTAAAGAGCGACACCGCGGTTGATGATGCCGCAGCAGACGATGCGCGGTGTTTCGGGCGGATACTCGATCACCGCCTTCCAAATCTGCTTGCCGGTCTTGGCATTGACGGCGATCGTAGCAGCGTGCGTGGAAATGTAGAGCACTCCGTTGTAGACGAAGGCCTGCGATTCCTGCGATCGATTGTCGTCAAGGCTGAGGTTCCAGACGGGCACAAGGGACTTGACGGTTTGCTTATTGATCTGTTCCAGCGGGCTGAAGCGCTGCTGGCCGTAACCCATGCCGTAATTGAGTACGTTGGCGGTGTCGCTCGCCCCGTTTTCCAACTCTTTGGTAGTCTGCGCGAATCCCGCGATTGGCAGTAAAAGGGAAACCGCGATCGCGAGCATTTTGGCTTTCATCATTCTTCTCCTCCTGTAGTGTCTAAAAGTTCTCACTTATTCTAGTGAGCGTTCAAGATGAGCCTAATTACTAGACCAACACCTGTCTACATTGCCGAACAAAACAGATCATTTTGAACGCTCATTAGAATTAGTCGTTAATAGCTAAATGATCGGCCAGGATCGCAAGCAGACCAGCCTCGCGCCGTACTTCGAGGTCTTCCCGCCCGAAGCCCTGCAAGCCATCAGCATGGACATGTGGCCCCCCGTACATCAATGTCTGCCAAGAGCAGGTCCCGGAAGCCGGGCAGAAGATCGTGTTCGGCCGTTTCCATAATCATGAGCCATGTCGTGGCGCCGGTGGACACGGTCAGGAAGCAAGAACACAAGGCGCTGCTGAGCACCGGCAACACCGTGTTGAGCAAGAGCGAGTACCTGTGGCATCGTAGCGGGACCCACTGAAAAGTCTGATGCGCCGAACTTCTTAGGGCGACTTTGGCACTCTTGGCGGTTTTGTGTCAAGGCAAACTCGGGCATCACCGAAATGCTTTGCATCGGCGATGGCCGCCAGTCGAGCACTGGCGTATGCCCGGCACTGCTTCTGAAGATCGTGCTGCTCGCCTCTCGAGAAACTCCCTCCAAGTGACTCACAGGCCATGAGTTGTCAGGCCGCCCGAGCGACGGGGACGACGGACAGCCCGAGCTTGGCGGCGCGTTGGGTGATCTGGCGGATGACGCGTTCCGGCCGGCGCAGTTGTATCGGCGAAAGGGGTAGCGATTGTCGGCGCAGGTGCGTTGCCGAGTAGCATCGATGGCGCGTCGAAAACGGGAACGCAATCGGCAGATCCGGCATCCAACCGGCAAGCGAACGTCAATGGGGCGAGCCGCGCCGGCCGTTGTCCTCTGAAGGTCGACGTCATTCGCGGATGTACCCTGTCGGCAACGCGATTTCCCGCACATTGCACACGAGCCTTGGCACACATGCAGAACGCACAAGTCGCGGACACCATCGATCTCCCGGCGGCTGACACCGACGCGGAGCTTGCAGCGCGGGCCGCCTCCGGAGAGCACGATGCCTTCCGACGCATCATGCGGCGTCACAACCGCCTGTTGTTCCGCACCTCCCGCAGCATCCTGAAGAACGACGCAGAGAGCGAGGATGCGCTTCAGGAAGCCTACCTGAGTGCATGGCGCGGCCTTCGCCACTTCCGGTCGGAGGCCAGGCTTTCCACCTGGCTGGTCCGCATCGTGATCAACGAGTCCCTCGGGCGGTTGCGGCGTCGCGGTGCCGACGTGATTCCATTCGATGCGTGCGCCGACGCGCCTGACGTTTCGCCGGAGACCTGGATGGAGGACGAGCCTGATCGACGACCCGAGCACCAAGCCATGCGCGCCGAAATGCGCCGGATGATGGAAGCCCGCATCGATCTCCTGCCCGATGCCTTTCGCAGCGTGTTCATGTTGCGCGCGGTCGAGGAGATGAGCGTCGAGGAGGTTGCCGTTGCCCTCGACCTGCCGGAGGCAACGGTGCGCTCCCGGTTCTTCCGGGCGCGCGGGCTGCTGCGCGAAGGGCTTGCGCGCAATCTCGATCTCGCGCTCGGCGATGCGTTCTCTTTCGATGGCGAGCGCTGCGACCGCATCGTCGCCGGCGTGCTGGCAAGGCTCGCCGACGATGAACGTGGCGCAGGTTCATGAAATCGCAAGTCATCGGTCGTCCTGCGGAGATGCCGACCGTGTTCGCCGCAACCCGACATTCCGGGAACGTGTCGTGATGCAGCTGCATCCAATGGGTGTCGTCAAACAACCCAGAGGAGATGTTCATGTCATTCTTCCAGCTGTCCGATGCCGTCACGGCACGTCGGTGGTTCATTGGAAAATCGGGTCTCATGCTGTCTGGCGCGGCAGTGGCGTTGCTCGCCGGCAAGGAATCGCTTGCCGCGAAGGCCGGTGCTGCCGGCGCGGATGACGTCCAGATCCTGAACACGGCGCTCGGTGCCGAGCTCGAAGCGATCGCGGCATATCAGGTCGGCGCCGAGAACAAGCTGCTGCAACCGGGTGTGCTCGATCTCGCGTTGACGTTCCAGGGGCATCACAAGGCCCACGCGGACCTGCTGGCCAGTACGGTGCACAAGCTCGGCGGCAAACCGGTGCAGGCCAGGGCGGCATACGATTTTCCGGTGAGCCAGTTGAAGACGCAGGCCGATGTGCTCAGGTTCGCCGCGAAGCTGGAGCAGGGCGCCGTCAGCGCCTACCTCGGTGCGGTTCCCCTGTTCGGCAATCGCGACCTGGCCAAGGCTGCCGCGAGCATCCTCGGCGACGAGGCGATGCACTGGGCCATCCTGCGCCAGGCCCTGGGTGAGGCGCCGGTACCGGCTGCCTTCGTGTCGTGACGCCGGGCCGGTTGTTCGTCGCCGGCCTGCTCTTGTTCGGCGCAACGGGATCGGCCGCGATGGCGGCCGATCCCGCGCGCGGTGAACAGGTATACGCGCGCTGCCTTGCCTGTCATGCGCTCGCCTACGATCGCGTGGGCCCGCGACATTGCGGCGTGGTCGGTCGTCATGCGGGCAGCGTGCCGGGCTTTGCCTATTCGCCGGCCATGAAGCGCTCGCGGATCGTCTGGACGGAAAAGGCACTCGACCGGTTTCTCGCGAAGCCACTGAGAATGGTGCCGGGCAGTGCCATGACCTATGACGGTGTGCCCGATGCGAAGGACCGTGCGGACCTGATCGCGTACCTGAAACTGGCGAACGAATCCGCCGAATGCGGGAGAGCGGCCTCCGCGACCCGATGACGCGGTGTTGGTCGAAGTCTCGGACGAGCTTTGCCGCAGCCGCTACACCCGCACCCCGAGCCTGCGCTCCTCCGCCCGAACCAGCGCGCTGATCGCCTCGTTGCACGGGGCCGTCAGGCGCACCACGCGGGCAGCCGGGCCGATGGCGCCATTGATCGCGTCGATCTCCGAGGCGCGCTTTTCCAGCCGGTCGAGCAGCATCGAAGGTCGGGCGTTCGGGATCTTCATGCCGAAGGCGCGCACGTACGCGACCGGATCATCGAAGTCGAGGTTGACCCCACGAGCCTTGGCCACGTCGAAGGCTTCGCGTGCGCATGTCGAGGCCACCTGCCACGCGTCGGGGTCCTCGATGACCTCGATGATCGTGCGCAACGTGACGGTGCACGTGCCCGAGAAGCAGACATTGCAGATGAGCTTTTCCCAGACCAGTTGCTCGATGTCATCGAAGCACTTCACCCGGAAGCCTGCCTCGCGCCATACATCGGCGACGTGTTCGAGCCGAGGCGTGACTGCACCGCCGAACTCGCCCAGCCGTACCTGCTCCCAGCCGTTGTGATGGGCGTGACCGGGGCCGCGCATGGAGGCCCCGAAGCCACCGACCACGCCCACCATCATCCGCTCGGTGCCGAGTATTCGGGCGGCCGTATCCGGGCCGCCCAGGCCGTTCTGGATGGAAATGACGTCGGTGTCCGGCCCCACGAGTGCCAGCGCGGCCTTGGCCGCGGCTTCGACATGCATCGCCTTGGTCGCGATGATGACGAGGTCGCACACGCCGACGTCCGCTGCGTCGGTGGTGGCGCGGATCGCGACAGTCCGGTCACCGGAGGCGCCTTCCAGCCGCAGTCCCCGGCTCTGAATGGCATCGATGTGTTCGCGCCATTGGTCGATTGCCCATACCTCGTGCGCGCCGCTGGCGCCGAGCAGGGCCGCGTAGACGCTTCCCATCGCGCCGCAACCAACGATGCCGATCTTCATTGCGGTTCGACCAGCTTGTCGTGTTGATGGCGGAGAAGATGTTGGTTCGGCATCGCGGATGTCCTCGGCATGGGGTGGGAGGCGATGTAACCACGCAATGATCGCCCGTTCAACCGGCGCGATGATGCATCGGCGTCGACCTTGCGTGTGATGTTCTCGATCCGCCGCACCGGGAGAGCGCCGATGTTGTGCGATGCGCAGTCCGCCGTTTTGTCGAGATCGATTCGAACGCTTCACGCGTCGATTTGCTGCGTTGCGGCGCGCGCGTTATGCGTGGCTTGACTACTCAGCTATGCCGGCAACGGCGTGTTTGAACACGCAAGGCCCCGCTACCATGCGCGCAGAACATCAGCGGGGACGCGCCATGGAACAGCAGACTTTCGGATTCATCGGTGTCGGTCGCATGGGCGGGTTGATGTCCGGCCGGTTGCTCGACAACGGCCACAAGGTCGTCGTCTACGATGTCGCAGATGACGCAGTCATCGCGCTGGAAAAGCGCGGCGCGCAGCGTGAAGTCTCGGCGGCCGCGGTGGCATGCAAGGCCGAGACCGTCTTCCTCAGTCTTCCCGATCCGGAGATCGTGGCGCGGGCAGCGTTGCAGGCCGGTGGCGTCATCGAAGGTACGCGCGTGAAACACGTGGTGGACTTTTCCACCATTGGTCCGCGCACGGCGAGTCTCGTTGCCAAGGGCCTCGCCGCCCGCAACATCACCTATGTCGATGCGCCGGTGAGCGGTGGATTGAAGGGCGCGCGGGAAGGCACGCTGGCCGTCATGGTGTCGTGCCCCAAGGCGGGCTTCCTTCAAATGGAGCCGATTCTCGAGATCTTCGGCAAGCCCTTTCACCTCGGCGAGAGCGCAGGCCAGGCCCAGACGATGAAACTCGCCAACAACCTGATGGCGGCGGCTGCCATCGCGATCACGTCCGAGGCCATGGTGATGGGCGTCAAGGCGGGGCTCGATCCGAAGGTGATGCTCGACGTGATCAATGCCGGCGCCGGCCGCAACAGCGCGTCGCAAGACAAGTTTCCGAAAGCGGTGCTGCCCGGAACCTTCGATTTCGGTTTCGCAACGGGGCTGTCGTACAAGGACGTGCGCCTGTGCATCGACGAAGCGGAGTCGATGGGCGTGCCGATGATCTGCGGCGCGATGGTGCGCCAGATGCTCGCGGTCACCAATGTGAACGCCGAAACGAATCTGCTCTTCTTCAGCCGGTCTGAACGTGCCTGTTCTTCTTCGCCGATGTTCTTCTGATTGCCGTCTCTGACGCGTCTTCTTCGGGGTTGAGGTCCGTTTTCTTCAGACTCGCGTTCTGGTGCGCGCGAGGCCGATGGGGCCGTCGTGCCCGACCGAGTGGGGGGGCGACGATGGCGCAATCAGGACAGCGCAAGTGTTTGTGCTGCGGGCGGTATTTCGTCCCCGACCATCGCAACCGTGACCGGCAACGGTATTGCCGTGCCCCCGGTTGTGCGGTCGCGAGCAAGGCCGCCAGCCAAGCCGCTTGGCTGGGCCAACCCGAGAACAGTGGTTACTTTCGCGACCCCTCGCACGTGGCTCGCGTTCGGGCTTGGCGCGCCCTGCATCCGGGCTACGGCCGCGGCAGGCGCCGCACCGCGCGTGCGTTACAAGATTCCTTGATCGTGCAAGTTACTTATTCTGTTGAGGAATCGGCCAATCGTGGCGGGTCAGCCGCGGCGCCCGCGGTTGTGGCGTTACACGATTCCTGGAACACGCTGCCGCCAGCGCTGGCGGGGCTGATCGCGCATTTGTTCGATCTGACGTTACAAGAGGACATGGCCAGCACCACCCGGCGCCTCGTACAACGTGGCCACGACGTGATCAACGGGAGCCGCGGTGAGGACAGTCAAGCAACTGCTGCGGCCCGAGCGGCTGCGCCAGGTACCCCAGCAGTTCAGCTGGGTTGATCACGCCCTGGTGCAGCGCCACCTGATCGGCCGCTGCGACGCGCGCGCCGCGGCGCTGTACCTGTTCCTGGCCACGGTGGCCGACGCGCAGGGCCTGAGCTACTACGGCGGCTCCACCCTCATGCAGCGGCTGCACCTGAGCACCGAGGAACTCACAGCCGCACGCGGGCAGCTCATCGGGCTGGAACTCATCGCCTACCAGGCGCCGCTGTACCAGGTGCTGGCCATCTCAGCACCCGCGGCCGCGCGTGCGTCATCGACCACACCGTCGGGGGCGACATCATCGCCGTCGCGCGACAGCACCGGACCGGTCAGCGTTGCGCAATTGCTCGCACAACTGGAGAGCCGCCGCCGTGGCCGACTATGAGACCT